>CAJOQC010000282.1 GCA_905236785.1 uncultured Selenomonadaceae bacterium | reverse complement strand
GGGGAGGTGGCAGCCCGCAGGGCTGACGGAGGGGTTTTTAGAGGTTGCCTAAAGTACATTAAAGTTTTTTCTTTTTCTCTTTCTTTGCTTCTTTTTCTTTTTTCAAAAAAGAAAGAGAAAAAGAAAAGAAGACCAAACTAACCTTAGAAAGAAGGAAAAAAATGATATATATATTTGACGGAGCCATGGGGACGATGTTGCAGGCCGGGGGGTTAAAGGCCGGAGGTTGCCCGGAGCTTATGAATATTGAGATGCCGGAGGCGGTGGAGAGGGTTCACCGCGCTTATGTGGAGGCGGGGGCGACGATTATTGAAACGAACACCTTTGGCGCAAGCCCCCTAAAACTTGCTCATTATGAAATAGCCCACCGCGCCGCCGAGCTTAATGCCGCCGCCGTGAAAATCGCCAAAAAGGCCGCCGCCGGCCGCGCCAAGGTAGCGGGTTCGATAGGCCCTACGGGGAAATTTATTTACCCCCTTGGGGAGCTTGACTTTGAGGATGCCTATAATTCCTTCGCCGTACAAGCCAAAGCCTTGGCCGAGGCGGGGGCGGACTATCTTATCATCGAAACCTGCATCGACCTTCAGGAAATGCGCGCCGCCCTTTTGGCGGCAAAGGACGCCGTTAATATCCCCGTAATCTGCCAAATGTCCTACAGCGAGGACGGGCGCACCGTCACCGGCACAGACCCCGCCGCCGCCGCTATCCTTTTGGAAAAAATGGGGGCGGACATAATAGGCGCAAATTGTTCCGTAGGCCCTAAGGAATTTGTGGATATAGTGGAAAAATTGGTGCAAAACTGCCGCGTCCCCATAAGCGCACAACCAAACGCCGGAATGCCCCGCCTTGTTGACGGGAAAACCCTGTTCCCCATGAACCCGGAAGAATTTGCCGCCTACGCCATCCCCTTGGTAAAGGCCGGCGCAACCTTTATAGGCGGCTGTTGCGGCACTACCCCCGAACACATTAAAGCCGTCGCGAATATAATAACAAATGTTGCCGAACCCGTTATTAACAGAAGAAATAATGCTCTTGTTCTTTCAAGCCGTTCAAAAACAGTAACAATTTCCCCGCAACTCCAAACCGTCCTTATCGGCGAGCGGATTAACCCCACGGGGCGCAAGAAATTAGCGGCGGAAATACGGGAAGGTTCTTTTTTGACCGTCAAAAAGGACGCGCTGAACCAAGTAAAGGCGGGGGCGCAGGTGCTGGACGTAAACATGGGCGTGGGTGGCATTGACCAAAAGGAGGCCATGAAACGCGCCGTAACGGAAATATCCCGCCTGACGGACGCGCCCCTTGCCATAGACACGGGAGATGCCGCCGCCCTTGAAGCGGGGCTTCGCGCCTACCCCGGCCGCGCTCTCATTAACTCCGTCAGCGCGGAAGCGGCGCGGCTTAAAACCTTCCTGCCCTTGGCGAAAAAGTACGGCGCGGCGGTGTTGGCTCTGCCCATAACCGACGAGGGCGTGCCGAAAACCGCCGCTGAACGGGTGGCCGCCGTGAGGAAAATTATAGACGAAGGCAAAAAAACAGGGCTTAAAGACGAAGATTTTCTCCTTGACCCGTTGGTGATGACGGTGAGCGCAGACAAAAACGCCTGTCTTGAGGTTCTTTCCACTCTGCGCCGTTATCGTGAGGAGTTTAATCTCCCCGCCACCATGGGGCTTAGCAACATTTCCTTCGGCCTGCCGAGCCGCGCCCTTATAAACGGCACATTCTTTGCCATGTGCCTTGCGGCGGGGCTTGACGCGCCCATTATGAACCCCTACGACGAAACAATGACAAGCACCCTGCACGCCGCCGCCGCCCTCCTTGGGAAAGACCCCAACGGGCTGAACTTCAGCAAGAAATACGCCCAAAACAACCCCAAAGCCGCCGCCGCGCCCGCCGGGGAAGATTTGCCCGTTATGGAGGCCATAAAAAGGGCGGTTATCGACGGCGAAAAGGAAGAAATAACGGAGCTTATCCCCCGCGCCCTCAAAGAAGGGCACTCCGGCGGGGAAATCACCGAAAACGCCCTCACGGCAGCAATGAACGACATCGGCGAGGACTTTGGCGCAGGGCGAATGTTCCTGCCGCAGGTGTTGCTGTCCGCCGAAACAATGAAGGCCGCCTTCGACAAACTAAAAGAGTACCTGCCCGCCGAAAACGCCGCCGAAACCTGCGGGACATTCGTTATCGCCACGGTAAAAGGGGACGTCCACGACCTTGGCAAGAACATCACCGGTGCTCTTTTAGCCAACAACGGTTTTAACGTCATCGACCTTGGCAAGGACGTGGACAAAGAACAAATAGTCCGCGCCGCCATAGAAAACAACGCCGACATCGTGGGGCTGTGCGCCCTTATGACCACCACCATGCAAGAAATCGACAGCACCATAAACGCCCTCAAAGAAGCCGGCGCAGCGGCAAAAGTAATGGTGGGCGGCGCAGCCCTAACACAAGAATACGCCGACGCGGCAGGCGCGGACGCCTACGCCAAAGACGCCGTGGCCGCCGTAAAATTAGCAAAAAAAATGACAAGTCAAGTTAATTGATTGACTTGTCGTGTTCTTTCTTTCGGGCATCTCTAAAAACTCGCTTTTATGCCTCCTCCCGTCGGCTACGCCGACACCCTC
>CAJOQC010000281.1 GCA_905236785.1 uncultured Selenomonadaceae bacterium | reverse complement strand
TGAAAGGGGAGGTGGCAGCCCGCAGGGCTGACGGAGGGGTTTTAGAGGTTACTCTTTATGACATTGATTTTTAATGATAACAAAACAAGGCATAATTTGCAATGTTTTGCGGTTTTGGGCAAAAAAATGTTGCGCTCCTTTTGGAAACGCAACATTTTTTCATTGTATTGTAAGGAAAGGGAAAAGGGTTTACAAAAGTCTGTTACACAAACTTTTTCCGCTTTAGCCGCTAAAGCGATTATACATTATTGTATGCCGGCTCCGTCCAACGCGCCGCGGACGCTTTCGGCGGCTTTGTGGAGGGAGGCCAGTTCTTCGTCGTTGAGGTGTACTTCAAAGGAACGCATAATGCCCGTGGCGCAAATCATACGCGGAATGGAAAGGGCGACATTGTTAATGCCGTATTCCCCTTCAAGGATAGCCGAGCAGGGCAAAATGGTGTGTTCGTCGTAAAGGACGGCTTTTATGAAACGGCAGGCCGCCATGGCGATGCCCGTGTTGGTGAAGCCTTTGCGGTTAATTACGTCGTAAGCCACCTGCACCAACTCGTTTTCAATGGCCTTGCGGTCGAGTTTTTCCGTGCGGTGGAAGTATTCGTCAAGATGTTCGATGGGGAAACCGGCGCAACCGGTGGTAGACCAAGCCACAAAGGCGGCGTTGCCGTGTTCGCCCAAAACATAGCCGTTGATGTTTTTGGGGTCAACCTGATACCTGTCGGCCAAGATGCGGCGGAAACGGTAGGTCTCAAGCATGGTGCCTGTGCCCAAAATGAGGTTGCGGGGGTAATCAAAATTCTTTGAAACAACGTAGGTGGCAACGTCCAAAGGATTGGTGATCATTATGATCATGGCTTCTTTGGTGCGCTGTTGAATTTCGTTAAACACGGAGCTCATAATCTTCGCGTTGGTGCCGGCGAGTTTTAGGCGGTCCGGCGTCTCTCCCGGGCGAATGGACGGGCCTGCGGTGATGACGATGATGTTGGCGTCCTTGCAGTCGTCGTAGTCGCCAAGGTGGAATTTTATGTTGGTTGAGTATACGCAACTGGTGGCGTGGCTGGAGTCTTTGGCTTCGCCCCAAGCCTTGTCGGTGTTAAGGTCGATGAGAGCCACTTCCGAGGCAAGCTGGAAGTCGGCAATTTTGTTGGCCACCGCGCTGCCCACGTTGCTCGCGCCGATTATTACGATTTTTCTCCGATTGTTCATTACAAAATACCCCCTGTAACAGTACATCTGTCAATAATAAGTTTCAATATCTGACATTTTAGCCTTTTCCGACAAATTTGTCAATGAAATGAAGAAACATTATAAAAATTTTGAAAATAATTGGTTACTGTTAAGGCAACCTCTAAAAACTCCCTCCGTCAGCCCTGCGGGTAACGGAGGGAGTTTTAAGATTGCCAAAAGAATTTATCACCTGTGCCGCACAACTTCAAAGCGGAAGAGTTCCACGGGGTCGGTGGGTTTAATGCCGCCTTTTTGGCGGGCAATGGCTATTTGCTCTTTTACGGTATCCACGCCTTCAAGATCGGGGAGGAGCAGGCCGCGCCGCGAGCCGCTTTTTACGATTACGCCGTACTTTTTGGGGTTTAGCGCCTCTTCGCTTGCGATTTTCTGCGGTTCGGTGAGGACATCGACGCTGTAGACCAAGTCGCATAGCTCGTCGGAGGTTACGGGGGCAAAGCGAGGGTCGCCGGTGGCGGCGCTGACGGCGTTTTGGAGGATTTCCTCCGCCAAGGTGTTTTGGGTGGGCATAAATGTGCCGATACAGCCCCGCAGACGGCCGTCTTTTTTGAGGGATACGAAAGCCCCGGCGCGGCGGCCGGTAAGCTCGTCGGGCAAGTTATCGGGGCAGGCGGCGCGGCGGCGTGTGTTTACGATTGTTTCCACGGAGAGCCGCGCCAATTTCACGAAGGCATCTTCGTTTTTCTTGATTTCGTCCAATTTTTCCCGTCGGGCGGCCAAGAGTTTGGCGGCAAAATGCCGATTTTCGTCCTCGTCGGCGGGGGCAAAGGCGGCCACGCCGTACCCTACGCCGAAAGGCCCTTCGTAGGAAAGCTGCCGCGCCGTCACCCCCTGCCCGTCAAAAGCCCCCGCCATTATCCAAAAGGAACGCAGGCCGCACTCGGCGGCGTTGTCGGCTATGCGGGGTTCTATGGACAGCAGGCGCAAAAAATCCCCCGTCGCCAAACATTCCATGCAAATTTTGTCAAAGATAGGGCCTTCCTCGGCAAAACCGTAAGGGCCGTCGGCCTTCAGCTTGTGGGATAAATCCCCGGAGGCGATGATGACGACGCGGCGGCCGAGTTTTTCCGCCGTGAAACGAATTGCCTCCCCAAGACGATAATGCTCGGCGGCGGACAAACCCGAAAGACCGATGCGAACAACGTCAAAATCGGCGGTAAATTCGTTTAAGAACCACAGGGGAATGAGGGTGGCATGGGCAAGAGCCGCCTGCTTTTCCCCAAGAGTACCCGCCGCAATTTGCCGGGATTTGCACACGTCGGCAAGGGTGCGGACAAATTCGGTGTCGTAGGTGACGGATATTTCAACTTGCGGCGCGCCGAATTGGGCAAAGTTCCCCGCCCCGCCCCGCCCCGGGGAAATGTGGAAATAATCGGCGTACATAATGCTGTGGGGGCTTAGAACAACCACGGTTTGGGGCTTTAATTCGGCTGCTTCCTTCATGGTTTCGCGGTAGGCGGCGACGGTTGAGGCTATTTCTTTTTCTTTGCCGCGCCCCACGGCGGGAATGATAAGGGGCGGATGCGGCACGGCAAACGAACCTAAGATTGACATAAGCGTCCTCCTTTACATAGGCACAATGGCAAGGCGTAGCCTTCGCCTATAAGATAACACATTTGCAATTTGCGAGGCAACAAAAAAACCGCCCCGGCGGGCGGCAGGTTGTGCGGCTTCCGATTATATTAC
>CAJOQC010000280.1 GCA_905236785.1 uncultured Selenomonadaceae bacterium | reverse complement strand
TCGACGGGTGTCTGAGCAATAAGCTCCGCAGGCAAAAAATAATCAAAATCGGAAGTCAGCATAATTACCTCAATACAGTTTTTTTATCGTTACCCCGTTGTAGTAGTGACGAAGAATATCGACATAGCTTGCGGTTTTTGCCATTTCATCGGCTCCACGCTGGCTCATGCCTACCCCGTGTCCGAATCCGAAACCGGAAAAAATCGCCTCCTTACCGACGATTTTAACGTCAAAAAGGGTGCTTTTCAAACCGAAAACCCTTCTCAAATCCACGCCGCCAATCTCGCTTTCGACATCCTTTTTATTCTTTTTACCGATGATTTTCATTTTGAGGACACTCCCCGACAAACTGCGATCGCCTTGTCCTTTGCCGATGGCGAGAGGACTCAGCTTGATGCCCTTCACTTCATCCAAAGCCGCTGCTTTTGCCAATTCGTCCAAGGAAATTTTTTTTGTCCACGGCATAGTGCCGATATTTTTGTCCTTTGTCGGGCGAAGATAGGGATGCATTGTCCCCCAAACAAATTCGCTCCCTTCCGTCATACCGCCGGAATCGGTGTGAAACACGGCCATTATCGGCTCCCCGTTATAGACAATGACTTCGCCTTTGGTGGAGTTTACGGCTCGGTCGGTACGAGGGTCGGCAGAATTTTCGACATAAAGCTGACAATGGTTGCTGCTGCAAATATCAAACCCGTCCTTTTTGTGCGTTCCCCTGCGGGCAAGGGCATAAGTACGGGCAGCCACAGCCTGAGCCTTAAGAGCCTCCTCATTGCAGTCCGGCGACATCTCGCCCGGAATCACGCCTTTTAGGTAATCCTCAACAGCCAAAGTCTTGATAATGGTCTTCCCGTTTTGTATAATACCGATTTTAAGCATCGGCGACGAAACTTTTTCTTTTTTTGCACGGGTTTTGTCTACGCTTTTTTCCTTTTGGGTATTTTGACTTTGGTCGGCGATTTCATCCTTGCTTAATCGTTTACCGCGAGGAGAAACATCCCCCGTATCAATACGAAAACGGGGTTTGCCGTCATTACCGTCGCTTTTTTTGCCGCATCGACCGATGCGACGGCGGAAAAAACCATAACCGCCACCAATGACGCGCAAATAAATTTTAATCGTTCCACAAAATTAGCTCCTTTTACGGTGGGAAATTTCCAAAAATATGTATTAAGGTAACCTCTAAAAACTTGTTTTTGTAATCCCTCCCCCCGCCCCGAAGGGGCGGGGGAACTACGGGATGCAAATTGTAATTTTAGGGGGTTTTTAGAGATGCCCTGATGAACATTTCCTAAGCGAGAGTAGTATAACATCTCTCACGTTATTTATATTATTTTTTTTATGAAAAGTCAACGAAGATTTTATGTTATGGCGTCTATAAATATTCCCTAAAATCACAGTTTGTGTCCCATATTCGCCCACCGCCCTATCGTGGCCAAGGGGCACTGCAAAAACAAGTTTTCATGATTCCCCATAAAATTAACAAAACGACCGTAACCGAGAAATTTTCGGAAAATTTTCCTTGAGTTGCGCCCCTTTTTCCGCTATAATGTAGGGAGAGTTTTGACGATTCCGATAACCGTCACATTTTTTAACGTTTACTGTCCAAGGAAAGGATGATTTACATGGGAGATATGGCAATCGCGGCAATGTCGGTTGAGATGCACCAACAGAAAGCGCAACAGGATTTGGGCGTGTCGGTTCTCAAGATGGCCATGGAGGCTACCGCCGATATGACGGGGGAACTGGTGGAGGATTTGGCGGCAAGCGTCGATCCCAACCTCGGCAACACCGTGGTCATCATGGCGTAAAAAGCCCCAAAAATTTTGTTTCTCCAAGGCCGGAAATGCCCCTGATTATCAAGGGGCGGAATAATTGCGATTTTATAAAAGTTTTCAAAAAATTTTTTGTAATTTTCTCATCGCGAAAGGGCGAGAAAAATACACCTGATTATAGAATAATCAACGGACTGCCGAAGGCATATTCGGCAGTCCCTTTTGTGTGTTTCGGAGGTTCGCATGAAGTCTGTTATCGACGCTATGAAAAAGGATTCGCAAATAAAAAATCTGCGGGAGGAATTTTTGAAGGGCGGCTCATATCTTGCCTACGGACTTTCCGGCGCGCCGAAACACATCTTGACGGCGATTTGTTGCCGTCCCGCCGATTGCCCGTTGATAATAATTTGTCGCAACGGGGAAAACG
>CAJOQC010000279.1 GCA_905236785.1 uncultured Selenomonadaceae bacterium | reverse complement strand
TTTTCCGAAGAATTTTTGCGTTGGTTGGCGGATTTTCGTTTCGACGGCGACATTTACGCTTTCCCCGAAGGAACTGTAATGTACCCCGACGAGCCGATTTTGACAGTGGTCGCCCCCCTTATCGACGCGCAACTGGTGGAAACGGCAATTTTGGCGCAAATAAACCATCAATCCCTCATCGCCACCAAGGCGCGGCGTATTGTGCGGGCATCTAAAGGACGCGCCGTCAGCGATTTCGGCGCAAGAAGGGCGCACAACATGGACGCGGCCACCTACGGGGCAAAGGCGGCGTATATAGGCGGCGTGGTGGGTACTGCCACGGTTAGCGCGGGGCAAATGTTCGGCATACCCATAGGCGGCACAATGGCGCATAGCTGGGTTATGTTCTACAAGGACGAATTTGAAGCGTTTCGCCGCTACGCCGAAACTTACCCCGATGCCTGCGTGTTGCTTGTTGATACTTACGATGTTATCCACAGCGGCATCCCCAACGCCATAAGAACGGCTAAGGAAATTCTTGAACCCATGGGCAAACGCCTAAAGGGTATTCGTATTGATTCCGGGGACTTGGCGTATCTTTCCAAGCGGGTTCGCAAGATGTTGGACGAAGCCGGCCTTACTGATTGCAAAATCGTGGCCTCCAACAGTTTGGACGAGGTGACCATAAACTCGCTGTTGGGGCAGGGCGCTTGCATCGACAGTTTCGGCGTGGGCGAGCGGCTTATCACCGCCAAGAGCGAGCCGGTGTTCGGCGCGGTGTACAAAATTGCGGCGGTTAAAACCGGCGAAGAATTTGAACCGCGCATAAAGGTGTCGGAGAACGTGGAGAAAATCACCAACCCCGGCTTGAAGGACGTGTATCGCATCTATGACAAGGACGGCCATGCCGTGGCGGATCTTTTGGCAAAATACGGCGAAAACGTTGACATGACAAAACCCTTCCGCTATATAGACCCGGAGAAACCATGGAAAAATCGCGCTTTTGAAGGTTGCTCGGCAAAAAATCTGCGGCGGCTTTTCGTGAAAAACGGCAAACGTACCGAGGAACTGCCGCCCTTAACCGAAATTCGCGATTATGTGAAAAAACAGCTTGAAGGGGAAATTTGGGAAGAAGAGCAACGCTTTGAAAACCCGCATCGTCATTACCTTGACATGACCCCCGATTACTACGAACTAAAGATGAGCTTGCTATACGAAACCCGTAAGCAACATGGGTGAATTATGATTACGGGGAAAACGCAAAATTTGGCGGTTATCGGTTGCCCGGCGGAACATTCGCTGTCGCCGTGTATGCAAAATGCCGCTTTGGCGGCGGCGAGGCTCGATTTTGTTTACACGGCGCACAAAGTGGAGCCGCAGGACTTGGCGGCGGCGGTTACGGGTTTTCGCGCTTTAAATTATCGTGGGTTTAACGTCACCGTCCCCCATAAAGAAAAAATAATGCCCTTCTTGGACGCAATCGACATAACGGCGCAAAAAATCGGCGCGGTAAACACGGTGGTGAACGATAGGGGAAAACTAACGGGCTATAACACCGATGCCGAAGGGTTTATAAAGGGACTTTATAAGGCCTTGGGTGAAAATGATACACTTTGCGGCAAAACCGCTTTGATTTTGGGCGCGGGCGGCGCGGCGCGAGCGGTGCTTTACGGCCTTATGGGGGAAGGAACGGCAAAAATTTACATAGCCGCAAGAAACTTTATAAAGGCGAAGGAATTAACGGTGGAATTTGCCGACATTGCAAGTGAAACGGAGCTTGCGCCGATTTTAATGAAGGACGGCGACGCGGATTTTGCGGCGGCGACGAGGGCGGCGGATATAACAGTCAACGCCACACCCCTCGGTATGGCGGGCAAAGACGAGGCGAACCGAAATAATATGCCTCCCGTTGATTTTGCCTTGGCGAAGAAAAACGCGCTTGCATACGACCTTATCTACACCCCCGCCGAAACAAAGTTTTTGCAAAGAGCAACAGCCCATGGGCTAAAGACGCAAAATGGCGAAGATATGCTAATCTTTCAAGGAGCGGCGGCCTTTTGCAAATGGACGGGGCAAAGCGCAAATACGACGGTTATGAAAGAAGCCCTGCAACGGGCGTTGGCGGGCAAGTAGGCAGGATTTTTCGGCTTTTCGGCGAATATTTTCAAAAAAAGTATTCGCCGATAGTTTTATATATTTACATATATGAGGATAATTTTGTTATGGATTACATAAAAGACCCGAAACGGATCGAAACGAAAAGTATGGAAATAATCGCGCCGTATATCGAAAAATACAATCTTGATGCGGCGACGGCAAAGGTGTATTCGCGAATAATTCACGCCTCCGGGGACGTTGAGTATGCGCCGTTTATTCGTTTGCACAAAGAGGCGATTGAAAGAGCGAAAACGGCGTTAAAAAAGGGGGCGGATATTTACACCGACGTTGAGATGGTAAAGACCGGCATCAATAAAAAACGTCTTGCCCGATACGGCGGCACGGTTCATTGCATAATAGGCGACGACAAGACCCGCGAACTTGCCGAAAGCGAACACATAACCCGCGCCATAGCCGCCATGCGGATATTCGGCAAAAATCTCGACGGAGCAATAGTGGCCATAGGCAACGCCCCCACCGCCCTGTTTGAAGTTTTGCGGCTTGTGAAAGAGAAAAACATTTTGCCTGCGGTTATAGTGGGTATTCCCGTCGGTTTTGTGGGCGCGGCGGATTCAAAAAAACTCCTTGCGGAAAACGACAAAGTTCCTTTTATCACCGTGGAAGGCACCAAGGGCGGAAGCCCCATAGCGGCTGCGGCGGTGAACGCAATTTTGTACGATATGGAGTGATTTGGTGAGGGATTTTTTGGAAGATCAAAAGGCTGCTTACGATAATACGGCAAAAAAACTTTTGTCGCGCAAGGCAATTTTGGCGTACATCCTAAAATACAGTGTCCGAGAGTTTGCTGAGTGTCCCCTTGCGGATATCGAAAAGTACATTGAAGGCGACCCGTCCCTTACGATAAATACCGTTCCCCTTGACGATACTCTTGACATAAAGGGACGGACAACGGCATCAAACAGCTCCGACGAAGGTCTTGTTACCTTTGACATAATTTTTGATATTTATGCGCCGACAAAGGGCGAACCGATAAAAATAATCATCAACATTGAACCGCAGAAAAGTACCAAAAGTCTCAACTACCAACTGATGAAAAGAGCTGTTTATTATTCGGCGCGACTTATTTCCGCGCAAAAGGAAAAAGAATTTCACAGCGATAACTACAATGGCATCAAAAAGATTTATTCGATTTGGATTTGCATGGACGTGCAAAATTATCGAGCCGATTCTATTTTAGAATATCGCCTTAGCGAAAATGTCCTTCATGGCGATTTTCATGATGCCCCGGCCAACTATGACTTAATTGACATAGTGATTTTGAATTTGGGGCAAAAACCAACAACGCACAAATTGCTTAATCTGTTGCATCTGTTGTTTATGGACTTAAAATCCTCGGCGGAGAAAGAAGCAATTCTAAAAGACAATTACAATCTAAAAATCACTCGCGACATGAAAGGGGAATTGATGAGAATGGGCGGACTTATGGAACCGTTGCTTGAAATGGCAAAAGAAAAAATGGCGATAGAACTAAAAAAAGCAATAACCGACGAAGTCACCGCCAAGGTCACCGCCAAGGTCACCGACGAAGTCACCGCCAAGGTCACCGACGAAGTCACCGCCAAGGTCACCGACGAAACAAAAAAAAGTTCCAAACTTGAAGATATTCGCAATTTGATGGACACCATGAAATTGTCGGCGGTGCAAGCCATGGATGCGTTAAAAATATCCGCTGCGGAACGCAGGGAATATTTGGCGTTGATTTAGGACGTATTGTTATAATACGGGCAAAATACCGCTTATCACCATGGAAGACACCAAGGACAGAAGCCCCATAGCGGCTACGGCGGTGAACGCAATTTTTACGATATGGAGTGAGTATATTGACGCTCTTAAAATCAAGCGTTTATGCCATAAACAAAAAAAACAAAGCCGATGGCTTGGATTTACTGGCTGATATTAACGATGGCACTGTTGCTGTTGCCTTTTTCGACCCGCAATATCGCGGAGTTCTCGATAAATTAAAATACGGCAATGAAGGAAAATCACGAGGCAGGGCAAGAAGCGCACTCACCCAAATGAGCGAAGATACTATAGTTTTGTTTATCAAAGAAATTGACCGTGTATTAAAGAACAGCGGTCATCTGTTCCTGTGGGTAGACAAATTTCACTTGTGTCAAGGTGTGTTGGAGTGGCTGGTGGATACCGCGCTT
>CAJOQC010000278.1 GCA_905236785.1 uncultured Selenomonadaceae bacterium | reverse complement strand
CATAACGTAATTTAACAATTTACAGGAGGATAACATGAAAAAATTATTTGGTTCTTTTTTGGCGGCGGTGCTGTTGCTTGTTATGGCTGTGCCGGCTTTTGCCACCTCCGGCAAGGGGGAGATATTGGACGATGCGGACATAACCAATGTAACGCGCCTTGCCATCGCCACCCCCATTTATACGCCGCCCACGGAGGCAAAGACCACGCCACCCACCCGGGAGGAAATTGTGGAAATAATGGAAAATGCCCGCAACTCCTCTAACTGCTATGTGCTGACCTACGACGAAGTGGCGCAGAACATTAAGCAGGACATTAACATTGACATTCGGGTTTTGGAAAAGAAAAAAGCGGCGAAGATTTATGCGGAGAACATCGCCAAATACTGCGACGCTTATGTGCTTATGATGGCCACCGGCCTTGACAACAAAAGGCCAACCCTGTTTTTCGGCGTACACCGCGCCAAGGACAGCGTGCAAATTTACGATTATCGGGTGAATTTCGGGCGTACCGACGTTTTTGACGTTACGACGATGAAAGAAGCCGCCGAAGGTTTCTTCAAGGAATTTGACCGTAGCGCAAAAGCCCAAGAAAAAGACCGGGAAAAAGAAGCGAAAAAACAGATGATGATGACCCTTGACGGCAAAATCCTGACGGGCAAGGACATTCCCGACGAAGAAGAGAACACCGACGGCAAAGAGGACAAAAAATAATGAAAGAACTCCAACTTAAATACGGTTGCAACCCCAACCAAGGCGCGGCGAAGGTTTTTGCCGAAGGGGGCTTGCCCTTTGAAGTCCTAAACGGACGACCCGGGTATATAAATCTTTTGGACGCGCTGAACGCTTGGCAGTTGGTGCGGGAGCTAAAAGCGGCAACGGGGCTGCCCGCTGCGGCATCTTTTAAGCACGTCAGCCCGGCGGGGGCGGCGGTTGGTTTGCCCCTTGACGACACGTTGAAGAAAATTTATTTTGCAAATGAAGAGGACATAGGCGAGATAACTCCTGTGGCGGCGGCGTACATACGGGCGCGGGGCGCGGACAGAATGAGTTCCTACGGAGATTTTGCCGCCCTTAGCGACCTTTGCGACGCGGCGACGGCAAAATATTTACGGCGGGAAGTATCCGACGGCATAATCGCCCCCGGCTACACCGACGAAGCCTTGGCCATATTAAAGGAAAAGCGAAAGGGCGGCTATCTCGTCATGCAAATGGACGAAAACTACGAGCCGCCCGCCGCCGAGGAAAAGCAGGTCTTTGGCATCACCTTTTCCCAAGAGCGGAACAACGTGAAAATCACCGAAGAATGTCTAAAAGACATACCGACGGCGAACAAGAATTTCCCCGACGCGGCAAAGCGGGATTTGCTCATCGCGCTCATCACCCTAAAATACACCCAGTCTAATTCCGTATGCTACGCCAAAGACGGCCAAGCCATAGGCATCGGCGCGGGGCAACAATCCAGGGTGCATTGCACTCGCTTGGCGGGGAACAAGGCGGACTTGTGGCATCTTAGGCAAGCCCCGCAAGTTCTTAACCTGCCCTTTAAGAGCGACGTGCGCCGCCCCGACCGGGACAACGCCATCGACGTTTACCTTGGGGAGGAGTGGGCAGACCTTTTGGAAACCGACGCTTGGCAAAGGGTTTTCACCAAAAAACCCCCGGTGTTTACCCGGCAGGAAAAAGCGGCCTATTTGCAAAAGGTTGCGGGGGTGTCCTTGGGTTCTGATGCCTTCTTCCCCTTCGGCGACAACATCGAGCGGGCGAAAAAGAGCGGCGTTTTGTATGTGGCGCAGTCCGGCGGCTCTATCCGCGACGACAACGTGATTGAAACCTGCGACAAATACGGCATGGCCATGGCCTTTACCCACATTCGGCTGTTTCATCATTGATACATGGTTTTCTTGGGGAGGATTTTCCTCCCCGTTTTTTTATGCTTAATCGTAACTAACCATAGTATGATTTTTATTAGCCCCCGCCCGCCGAAGGCTGTTATCTCCTTGCCATGGACGGGGGTTCGTGGTAATATCGCAATATGAAGCTATGCGATACAATGCTCACTCCCGTCAATTTTGGCGGCATGGGGCAAGAGCAGAAAGGAGTGCAAGACCATGGAAAACATTCAGTATTTGGATATTGACGAGCAGGGGAAAATCCTGCTTTCGGAGGAAACTTTGCGTTGGTTGGGCAAAGAGCGCGGGGGGAAGGTGGCACTCATTCATAATGGCGCAAATTTGCTCCTTGCTGATGATTTGTACGTCACGATGCACCGAAAGGAACTGGATGATCGTTTCGAGGAACACATGACGCCGGAGATGGAAAAACTGCTCCGACAGGTACAGCAAAACAGAGAACAAAAGAAAGTGTTGCAAACTGCCCCATGAAGCCGACAGGAATGCAAGGCTGGAGCATTGTGGCTGTTATCTCCTTGCCATGGGCGGGGGTTCGTGGTAATATCGCAATATGGATAGGACAATGTAGTATAAATCATTACGCGAAAGGATTTT
>CAJOQC010000277.1 GCA_905236785.1 uncultured Selenomonadaceae bacterium | reverse complement strand
ATCTCTAAAAACTCGCTTTTATACCTCCTCCCGTCGGCTACGCCGACACCCTCCTCCAAGAGGAGGGCTGATTTAAGCCTCCCTCTTTGAGTGAGGTGGCAGCCCGCAGGGCTGACGGAGGGAGTTTTTAGAGGTTGCCTTAAGTTATACGCAATAAATTCGGAATTTGAACAAATCTTGGGAGCGACCGTAGATTTCATAACCAAAATTCCGCAAAAAAAGATTTGTTGTACTACAAGCGTTTCAAAGAAACTTTTGAAAGAGACGGGATTACATTGTATGAAAGGAAATAACGAAGCGAACTGACTTTTATGCCCATGATTACAGAATAACATTTTCTACCGCCACACGTCGCGCAATTTCTCCGCAATATCGCCGAACTTAAGGTACAAAATGAGTATCAGCACCGTCGCCGTAAACACATATTCCCCGGCGGAACCGACGGTAAAAAGCCGTATGCCATGGCGGCTTTTTGGGAAAATAATCGGCACTTTGCCGCAGAGCGCGTCCTCAAATATGTGAAGCGCAGCCCCTGCCAAAAATGCCATGCCCATGGCGGCGGGCAAAGATATGTCCACCGGGGAAATATTCGCCTCCCAAAGAGCATAAATTAAAAACATTCCCCCAAGATAAATAAGCGGCACATGGGACACACCCCGGTGTCGCTTTTTCCATTTGTTGTAGTTTTTCATGGGGTAGCCCTCCACCTTGTCGGGAACTACCGCCCCCGCCGCCGCGCACACGGCAAGGAGCAAATCGTCGGTAATGGCAAAAACAACCGCGCCGCTGACTATACGATGATTTATCCACTTCATGACAAAATCCTTTCTTAATAAGCATTTTTTGTGTTACAATTAAAAACTAAAATATGTTGCTTTTTTAGTTTCCATAAATGCCCAATATTAGGAGGAGCAAAACAATGAAAGACATTACACTCGGGAGAACGGGCATCACCGTGCCGCAAAACGCCTTTGGCGTGTTGCCCTTGCAACGGGTGGCCACCGGCGAGGCCGTTAAGATTTTGCGCCGCGCCTACGAAGGCGGTATGCGCTATTTTGACACCGCCCGCGCCTACTCGGACAGCGAAGAAAAAATCGGCCTTGCCTTTAACGGCGGGTTGCGGGAAAAAGTTTACATAGCCAGCAAAACCATGGCCAAAACCCCCGCCGCCTTTTGGGAAGATTTGACCGTCTCCCTTAATAAACTGCAAACCGATTACATCGACGTGTATCAGTTCCACTGCGCCGACCAAGTGTACCGCCCCGGCGACGGCACGGGTATGTACGAATGTATGGAAAAAGCCAAAAAGCAGGGCAAGATTCGCCATATCGGCATCACCTTCCACAAAATCGGCGTCGCCTTGGATGCGGCCAAAACCGACCTTTACGAAACAATTCAATTCCCCTTTTCCTATCTTGCCGGGGAAAAGGAAAAAGAATTGGTGCGCCTTTGCCGCGAAAACAACATAGGCTTTGTTTGCATGAAGGGTCTTGCCGGGGGGCTTATCAACAATTCCCGCGCCGCCATGGCCTTTGTTTCGCAATACGACAACGCTCTGCCCATTTGGGGTATACAGAAGGACACGGAACTTAGCGAATGGCTCTCTTACATGACCGATACCCCCGCCATGACAAGTGAACTCGAAGAATTTATCGAGCGGGAGAAAAAATCCTTGGCGGGGGATTTTTGTCGCGGTTGCGGCTATTGTATGCCCTGCCCCGCCGGCATCATGATTAACCAATGTGCGCGAATGTCCCTTATGCTCCGCCGCGCCCCGGCCAAAGCGTGGCTTAATGATTTCTGGCAGGCCGAAATGAAAAAAATCGAAGGTTGCCTGCATTGCAACAAATGCATGGCTCATTGCCCCTACGAACTCAACACGCCGGAGCTTTTGCAAAAAAATTTGGCCGACTACAAGCGAGTTTTGGCGGGGGAAACAACAGTATAGAACCACTCTCATACTACTCTCGGTTAGGGAAACACTGCATAATTCGTCCGCACCCTTGCCGGGTCTTTTTCCGGCATACTGCGTCATTCCTCCTCAGCGTAGCACCACT
>CAJOQC010000276.1 GCA_905236785.1 uncultured Selenomonadaceae bacterium | reverse complement strand
TGAGGTCTGATTTAAGCCTCCCCTGAAAGGGGAGGTGGCAGCCCGCAGGGCTGACGGAGGGGTTTTAGAGGTTGCCATAAAAAATAACAAAAACATCAAAAAAGCAGATATAAAAACTCATTAAACTATTTTCTTTCTCTTTCTTCTTTGAAAAAAAGAAAGAGAAAGAAAATAACAAAAGAACTCCTCCCGTCGTCTGCGCCGACACCCTCCTCAAAGAGGAGGGCTGAGCCTCCCTCTTTGAGGGAGGTGGCAGCCCGCAGGGCTGACGGAGGGGTTTTAGAGGTTGCCAAAATTAACTGATAAAAAATAAGGAGAAAAATATGTCTGGACATTCAAAATGGGCAAACATAAAGCGGAAAAAGGGCGCAAACGATGCAATTCGCGGCAGGATAACCACGAAGATAAGCCGGGAGATAACCATCGCCGTTCGCATGGGTGGCGCAGACCCTACGGGGAATATGCGCCTAAAATTGGCGCTTAGCAAGGCAAAAGCGAATAACATACCCAAAGACAACATAAACCGCGCCATTCAAAAGGGCGCAGGCGCGACGGAGGGCGCGGGCTACGAGGAAATGACCTACGAGGGCTACGGACCCGGGGGCGCGGCGCTTATGCTTGACATATTGACGGACAACCGCAACCGAACGGCGGCGGATGTGCGGCACATTTTTTCAAAGAACGGCGGCAACTTGGGCGAAACGGGTTGCGTCGGCTGGATGTTCAAGCAAAAAGCGGTTTTCGTGGTGGAAAAGGAAACCTTCGAGGACGAGGACGAACTTATGGATATAGTCCTTGAGGCCGGGGCGGAGGATATGCAAGGGGACGATGATGTGTTTGAAATAACCGCCGACCCCGCCGCTTTTGACGATATTGAAAAGGCGTTGGCGCAAAAAGGCATCGAAACAGCGTCGGCGGAGATAACCATGATACCCGATACCACGGTGAAACTTGAGGGCGCAGATGCAGAGAAAATGCAAAAGTTAGTGGACGCCTTAGAGGACAACGACGACGTGCAAAACGTCTACGGCAATTACGAAATCGACGAATAATGCTGGTCTTAGGGATTGACCCCGGCACGGCGATTTGCGGCTTTGGGTTTGTGGAGTCGTCGGGCAGCCGCATACGAGGAAGAGGCCACGGCGTAATCACCACAAGCCCCAAGGCGCGAACCGAGGACAGGCTCGTAAAAATTTACGACGAACTGACGGAACTAATCAAAAATAACAAGCCGGATATTATGGGCATTGAACAGCTTTTCTTTAACCGCAACGTGACGACGGCCATACCCGTTGGGCAGGCGCGGGGCGTTGCGCTGTTGGCGGCGGCAAAGAACAATTTGCCCATCGCCGAACAAACGCCCCTGCAAGTAAAACAGGCGGTGACAGGCTACGGCAAAGCCACAAAGGAGCAGGTTATATATATGGTGACGAAACTTTTGAACCTAAAGACAGCCCCCAAACCCGACGACGCGGCGGATGCTTTGGCCGTCGCCATAGCCACGGCCTATATAGCCGAAAGCCCCGCTTGGCGAAACGGGTTTGCGTTATGATCGGGTACTTAACCGGGCAGGTTAAATTTCTCTTTGCCGATTGTTGCATTTTGGACGTGGGGGGCGTGGGCTACCGCGTGCATATCCCCGCCGGCACAAGAAACAATTTGCAAAAAGGGGACAGGGCGGAGCTTTTTATCCATACGGCGGTGCGCGAGGACGCAATTTTGCTCTATGGCTTTTCCGCCAAGGAAGAATACGACATCTTCACCCTGCTCATATCCGTGTCCGGCGTGGGGGCAAAAGTGGCCTTGGGGATACTCTCCGCCGTCAGCGTCGGCAGACTCTGCCGCGCCATAAGCGGTCGGGAAACAGCCACCCTCACCAAACTCCCCGGCATCGGCAAAAAAACGGCGGAACGAATAATTCTTGAACTAAAAGATAAAATATCCATGGATATATCGGACAGCAACGATGACTTTATAAACGTCCGCCCGGCCGCCGCCGACGCAGACGACGAAGCCGCCGAAGCCTTGGCCGCCCTTGGCTACCAACGCGCCGAAATAACCGCCGCTCTGCAAAAAGCCGACAAAGGAAACTCCATCCAAGATACCATTAAAAACGCATTAAAATATTTGACAAAGAATAAATTTTAGGGCATCTCTAAAAACTCGTTTTTATACCTCCTCCCGTCGGCTGCGCCGACACCATCCTCCAAGAGGAGGGCTGATTTTAAGCCTCCCCTGAAAGGGGAGGTGTCAGCCCGCAGGGCTGACGGAGGGGTTTTTAGAGGTTGCCTTAAAAAGAAAACGTAACAAAAACAATAATTATTGACAAAAAACACAG
>CAJOQC010000275.1 GCA_905236785.1 uncultured Selenomonadaceae bacterium | reverse complement strand
TTCTTACCTCCCGACAAACTTATACTATGACAAAACCGCCGCAAAATTGCAAGAAAAATCTTATTTTCACCCGTTATTTTTTTGTTGCTATATGGTTTTGGTAGTGGTAAAATTAAACCATATATACAGCAAGGGAAGGAGGGATTGTAATGCCTACAATCAACGCAATGATGCGCGGCACATCGCTTATGTTCAAAACCGACGGCAAAGGCATATCCGCCGGCACGTTGGATTATCAGTCGCAACTGTCGTCCCTTTTGGGCGTTAAGACGCAAACGGGCGTTAATTATGCAAGTTTTGATTATCTTGATGCCATGTTGGCGGAGAAGAAAACATTGAGCGAGATGTTTTCCGAGTACGACAAAGGGAAGAACACCTTTAAGTCCGAGTTTAAGGACGAAATGAAGTCCGTTGCCTCTGCAAGTTCGGCGTTAAAGAAAATTGACTACAAAGGCACGGGAACGGCGACGGCAAAAGCCGGCGAACAGGCGCAAAATGCCGCCAAGACTTTAAGCGAGTACGTCAACAAGTCTAATATGACGGAGGCGCAAAAGAGCAATTTAACCGACGCGTTAAATTCGTTCAAAAATTATGCCGCAAACCCCAAGGGGGCAAATAACGGCGCGGCGCAAACGGGAAAAACCACGGCCAACCTGTTAAAAGCCGCCGTAACCAAAGAAACGGGGCTTGACGAAAAAGAGGCCGTAGCCGCCAAAACTGCCGCCGACAAAACCGCCGCAACGGCTGATTATTACGCCGAGGACGGCAAGAAAAACGCCGACACCATGGCAAACGGTCTAAGGAGCATCACCAGTTATCTAAACTATTTTGAAAGCACGGGGCGTTTTGAAGCCGACGCCGCCAAGATGAACAACGTGTTAAACAGCTTGGCGGGGGAGATTAACCGCGCCGCCGAGTTTCAAAACAACGTAAACGCCGCAGGGAATTTTGTCGACGAATACAAGACCGACGCGGAAACTTCCGAGAATTTGGCAAATGCAGTCGGTTCGCTGCAAAACTTTGCCGACGGGTTGGAGGGTTTGGCCGTTGCCGCAGCCGACGAGAACACGGCAAAGGATATAGCGGCGGTGCGACAATTCTTGACCGAAGGGCAAAAGGCAACCGACGAGACGACGGCAAACGCCAAGACTGCGTTGTCAAGGCTTACCGCGTTGGCCGACAATTATCGCGAGGCGTTAAACGCCGATATTGACAAAGACGAATTTGCAAAGTCCGCCGCGACGGTGCAAAGGGCGGCCGACAGCGTCGCGCAGACTTACGGGCAAATCGGGATTGTGGAGGATTTCGATAAGAGCTACGAAAGCGCGCAGAAGACAAATTCAGCCGTAGCGCAAAAGACTGCCAAAGAAATAAACGGACTGATTGACGATTACAACGACACGATAAAGTATTTGCGGGACAATACGGGGCTGTCAAACCGTTTTGACGGTTTTGCCAAGTCCTTTGCCGATGCCAAGTATTATGCAAATTCTCTTGAGAGCGTGGGCATAACGGTGCAGGACAACGGCACGTTGAAGGTTGATGCCGATACTTTGGCGAGCGCTCTGCAAAACAATCCGAACTCTGTTGAACGCATTTTGGGCGGCGACGGTTTGGCGGGGCGCATTGACCGCAATGTGTCCATGAGCGATTATCAGGCCGAGCGGATGTTTCCGTCGATAGACACTTATATGGGCGGCGTGGACACTTCTTCAAGCGCGTTTTATTCTTCAAATATGATGATTTTCCCCATGATGTACGGCAATATCGGTAATTTTATGGATATGTATATGTAATGTTGTTTTTGAATTTGTATTTTAAGGAGCTGTTGCGTACAGCTCCTTTTTTTACCCGTATTATTGGCACATTCCGCCGAAGAGTTCGCCCATATCCGGGGGCAATTCGGCGCGAAAATCCATAAATTCGCCCTTTACGGGGTGGATAAATGTCAAGCCAAAAGCATGAAGAGCCTGCCGCCGAAAAACTTGCCCGTTAAAAATGGGCGCGGCAAAATTTTCATTATACAATTCGTCCCCCAAAAGCGGGCAGTGTTTATAAGCCAAATGTACGCGGATTTGATGGGTTCGCCCCGTGAACAGTTTTAGCCGCAACAAACTGAGGCCGCCGACAAAGGCCATCGTTTGGTAGGCTGTTTGCGCCGGTTTTCCTTCGCTTGAGACAATATGCCGCACTCCTTCGGCGCGGGCAATGGGCGCGTCGATTATCCCTTGTGGCGGCGAGATTATCCCTCTTGCCGCCGCCAAATACTCGCGGGAGAATTTTTTGCCGTTTTTCGTTGACATAATGTGTTGCATTTCGGGGCTTTTGGCTATAAGCAAAACGCCGGTGGTGTTTCTGTCCAAGCGGTGAACCGGGTGAAAACCGCAGGGCTGGTTTGTTTTTTGATAGTAGCCCAATACAGCGTTGGCAACAGTGCCGCGCTGTTCTTTTTTTACGGGATGCACCAGTTGGGGGGCGGGCTTATTGAGGATGAGGAAATATTCGTCCTCAAAGATTATGTCAAGGGGCAAATCCTCCGCCGCAAAACTTGGAGTCGCGTCGGGCAAAGAATAACTTACCCTGTCACCACCCTTTAGCATGGTCATGGTTGCGTTGGCAATTTCGCCGTTGTGGGTGAATGTGCCGGAATGTTTGATGCTTTTCCAGCGGCTTGTGGATACGCCCTGTTGTTTCAAAAAAGTTTTTGCCGAAATTGTTTCGGTGTCTTGCGGTACAATATATTCGTTCATTTGTCGGGATTTTTTGCGCGGTCGATAAGGCTAAAGGGCATCTCTAAAAACTCGCTTTTATACCTCCTCCCGTCGGCTACGCCGACACCCTCCTCCAAGAGGAGGGCTGATTTAAGC
>CAJOQC010000274.1 GCA_905236785.1 uncultured Selenomonadaceae bacterium | reverse complement strand
TTGGGATTCCTGCCTCCCCTGAAAGGGGAGGTGCCCGCAGGGCGGAGGGGTTCAGACGAAAAATGGAGTTTTTAGAGGTTGCCTTTAGCTAATTGCTTCTTTCTCTCTTTATTTGAAAAGGAACTACGAAAGGAATACAAATATATCGCTTGCGCGATATATTTCATTGGCGGCTCTAATCGCTAAAGCGATAAGAGCCGCTAAAAAAGAGAAAGAACATATGACGCAGCAAAGGAGAACAAAATGAAACTAAGCATAAGGCCGCGGCGTATGCGGATAAGTGAAGGCGTGCGGGCGTTGGTGCGGGAAAATGTTTTGAGCGTCGATGATTTTGTTTACCCTATTTTCGTTGTGCCGGGCAAGGACAGATTAGAGCCTATAGACAGTATGCCCGGTTGTTTTCGTTTGTCCGTTGACAATGCGGTGAAATTGTGCGAAAAAATCGAGGCTTTGGGCGTGCGGGGGGTCGAGGTTTTCGGCCTGCCGGAGTATAAGGACGAAGTCGGTTCTGCGGCGTGGGACATGAACAGCCCCGTACAAAGAGCCATTGGGGAAATAAAAAATCATGTGCCGAACCTTGTTGTAATCGGCGACGTTTGCCTTTGTCAATACACAAGCCACGGCCACTGCGGGAAACTCACCGGCAGTTACGTCAACAACGACGAAACTTTGGAACTTTTGGCCAAAGTCGCCGTAAGCCAAGCGGCGGCGGGGGCGGACATGGTTGCGCCGTCGGATATGATGGACGGCCGTGTGGCGGCCATACGAAAAGCCTTGGACGACAACAATTTTATCAACACCGCCATAATGGCCTATTCCGTAAAATACGCCTCGGCGTACTACGGTCCTTTCCGCGAAGCGGCTGACAGCGCCCCCGCCTTCGGCGACAGGCGACAGTATCAAATGGATGCCGCCAACAGCCGCGAAGCCATGAAAGAAGTTGCCCTTGACCTTGAGGAAGGAGCGGACATCATCATGGTGAAACCCGCCATGGCCTACCTTGACATCGTGCGGCAGGTGCGCGACAGCGTGGACTTCCCCGTGGCGGTGTACAACGTAAGCGGCGAATATGCCATGGTGAAAGCCGCCGCCGCCAAAGGTTGGATTGACGAAAAGCGCATCGTCCTTGAAACTTTGACCGCCATGAAACGGGCGGGGGCGGATATAATAATCACCTACCATGCCTTGGATGCGGCAAAATGGTTGCGGGAGGGTTGATATGCTTAACCTTGATAAATCGGCGGCGGCCTTTGCCGAAGCGAAAAATTTTATGCCCGGCGGCGTGAACAGCCCCGTCCGCTCCTATATGAGCGTGGGCGGCACTCCTCCCTTTATCGCCCGAGGCAAGGGCAGCAAAATTTTCGACATCGACGACAACGAATATATTGATTACGTCGGCTCATGGGGCCCGTTGGTCTTGGGTCATGCCCACGAAAAAGTTACGGTAGCGGTGATTGACGCGGCTCTAAAAGGCGCAAGCTACGGCGCACCGACGGAAATTGAAACGGCTCTTGCCAAATTGGTGCAAAAAATTTACCCATCCATGGAAATGATGCGCATGGTAAATTCCGGCACAGAAGCCACCATGAGCGCGCTGCGCGTGGCGCGGGGCTTTACGGGCAGGGATAAAATAATAAAATTTATCGGCTGTTACCACGGCCACAGCGACAGCTTGCTGGTAAACGCCGGCTCCGGCGCGGCCACCTTCGGCGAGCCAAGCTCCCCCGGCGTGACGCGGGGGACGGCCGCCGACACCATTGCCCTGCCGTACAACGACATAGCGGCTCTTGAAGAAACTCTCGAAAAACACGGCAAGGAAATTGCCGCCGTTATAATAGAGCCGGTGGCGGGAAACATGGGCTTGGTTTTGCCCAAACAGGGCTATTTGCGAAAAATCCGCGAGCTTACGGCAAATTGCGGCGCACTCTTAATCTTCGACGAAGTTATGTGCGGTTTTCGCGCCTCCTTGGGGGGGGCGCAGGCGGCCTACGGCATTAAACCCGACCTCACCTGCTTGGGGAAAATCTTGGGCGGCGGCCTACCTTGCGCGGCCTACGGCGGTCGACGGGACATAATGGAAAACGTGTCCCCCTCGGGGAAAATTTATCAGGCGGGGACGCTTTCCGGCAACCCCATCGCCATGGCGGCAGGGCTTGCCACGCTAAAAGAACTTGCCGCCGAAGACAAGGAAGAAGATTTAAGCCGCTCCCTCACCCTAAGAACCAAGGAGCTTGTGTTGGGGCTAAAGGGCGCGGCCAAAAACGCAGGGGTGGCTGTGCAGGTTCACCAAGCCGGATCCATGTTCGGCGTATTTTTCGCCGAAGAAGAAGTATGGAACTTTGAGGACGCCTCCCGCGCCGACCAAAACAAATTTAAGGCCTGGTTTTTTGCCATGCTCGGCGAAGGCATTTACCTTGCGCCGTCGCAGTTTGAAACTCTCTTTATGTCCGCCGCCCACACCGACGCGGACATCGAAAAAACCGTAAATGCGGCGAAAATCGGTTTTGCCGCTGCGGCGAAGGTGTAGGCCATGTTTATATTAGCGTCAAAATCCCCCCGCCGCGCCGACCTTTTGCGGCAAATCGGCGCAAAATTCACCGTTGAAGAAAGCAACGCCCGGGAATTTACCGGCGCAAAGGCCGACAAAAGCCCCGCCGAAATCGCCCTGGCAAATGCCAAGCTAAAAGCTCTTGACGTGAGCGAAAAAGCCAAAGACAAAAATTTGCCCGTGTTGGGGGCGGACACCGTGGTTGTTTTGGACGAAGTTATCTACGGCAAGCCCAAAGACCATGAGGATGCCAAAGAGATGCTCCGCAAATTAAGCGGCAAGACCCACGAAGTTATAACGGGGATGGTGCTGGTGACAAAGGGCAAGAGCTACCCCGCCGCAGAAACCACTCGCGTACATTTTGCCGAAATGACCGACGAAGAAATAGCCGCCTATGTCGCTACGGGCGAACCCATGGACAAAGCCGGAGCATACGCCCTTCAAGGCCGCGCCGCCGCCTTCATAGAAGGCATCGAAGGATCTTATTCAAACGTGGTGGGGCTGCCCCTGCACCTTTTTACGGTTTTGGCAAAAAAAGCCGAGGTTGATATTTATAAATAACCTTGTTTTAACGGCAGGAATTTTCTTTTTGTCGTAGAATTGAATTGTCATGGTATAATTTTGCAATCGACGATTTGTGTGTATTTTTCATAAGGAGGTACGAAAGTGGAGAAAAGGGAGAGCTTATGGGATCGTTGCCTAAAGCAAGGCATCTCAAGAAGAAACTTCATCAAAAGCTGCGTTACCCTAACTTCGCTCATGGGTCTTAGCACCGAATGTCTGACGAAGGTGGTTGAGGCGGCGGAAGCCAAGCCTTTGCCGGTGGTAATTTGGATTCACGGCCATGAATGTACGGGTTGCGACGAAAGCTTTATCCGTTCGGCATCGCCCTTGGCCGGGGATTTGGTACTGTCGCAAATCGACTTGGAGTACGACCATTTGTTGAGCGCAGCTTGCGGCGAACCCTTTGAACGGCATCTTGACGAAACCATTCAAAAGTACAAAGGTCAATACATATTGGCGGTTGAGGGGGCTGTGTCAACCAAGGACAACGGCATTTTTTGTATGTCCGGCGGCCACACCTTCACCCATCTTTTGCAAAAAGCGGCCAAGGATGCGGCGGCAATCATCGCCTACGGCACCTGCGCCGTGGCGGGGGGCATACAGGCCGCTTCGCCAAACCCCACGGGTTCAAGCGGGATAAGTATGTTCACCGGCGGTGCGCCGGTTATCAACGTGCCGGGTTGCCCGCCCATCCCGGAGGTCATGACCGGCGTTGTTATGCACGTCGCTCTCTTTGGCACGCCGCCCCCATTGGACGGCAACGGCCGCCCCAAACAATTCTACGGCAACCGTATTCATGACACTTGCTATCGCCGCCCCTTCTTTGACGCAGGGTTGTTCGCGGAAAATTACGACGACGCGGGGGCAAAAGCGGGCTGGTGCTTGTATAAACTTGGTTGCCGAGGCCCGGAGACATATAATTCCTGCGGCAATTTGCGTTGGTATCAAGGCATGAGCTACCCAATTCAATCCGGCGCGGCTTGCATTGGGTGCAGTAATCCGCATTTTTGGGACGAAGGCTCTTTTAGCGATCGTTTGCCCAAATACGACAAAATCGGCGATGCAGACAAAATCGGCATCGGCCTTGGCGTCTTGACCACGGCGGGGGTTGCGGCTCATGCTGTGGCAAGCGTAGTGCAAAAATCAAAGAGAGACATAGAAGAAGTTGAGAATGGGGGAGCGGGTGAGTAATGGCTCATGTAACGGTTGATCCGGTAACAAGAATAGAAGGACATCTGCGCGTTGAGGTGCAGGTTGACGAAGGAAGCGGCACAGTGACCGACGCTCTGTCCAGCGGCACGGCCTGGCGCGGTTTGGAACTTGTAATGAAAGACAGAGACCCCCGGGACGCTTGGGCGTACATTCAGCGGATTTGCGGCGTTTGCACCACGGCTCACGCCCTTTGCTCCGTCCGCGCCGTGGAGGACGCTTTGGGCATAACAATTCCCAAAAACGCCAACTACATACGAAACATCATGGCGGCCACCCTTACGGTGCAAGACCACATAGTCCATTTTTATCATTTGCACGCCCTTGACTGGGTAAGCCCCGTGGAGGCGTTAAACGCCGACCCTGTGGCCACGGCCAACCTGCAAAACACAATTTTGGCAACCTATAAATTGCCCCTAACAGGCCCCACGGCCACAAACACCGAAGCCTACCCTCATGACTTCCCCGCCGCCACGCCCCAATATTTTGACGGCATCAAGGCAAAAGTTAAGGCCATAGTGGACAGCGGACAGCTTGGCATCTTCTCCGCCCAGTGGTGGGATCACCCCGATTATAAGATTTTGCCGCCGGAGGTTCACCTTCTTGCAGTGGCGCATTATCTTGAAATGCTCGATAAGCAACGGGAACTTGTTACGCCCCATGTTATCTTCGGCGGCAAGAACCCGCACCCCCATTACGTCGTGGGCGGTATGCCCTGCTCCATATCCCTTACGGATGGCAACGCGCCGGTGAACACCGCCCGCTTGGCCATAGTTGATCGCGCCGTAAACATGGGCAGAACCCTTGTCAACAATTACTACCTGCCGGATTTGTTGGCCATCGGCAACATTTACGTTAAAGCCGGCAAGACCGATGGCGGCGGCTTGGCCAAGACCCGCGTGTTGGCCTTCGGCGCGTACCCCATGGACACTTACACCCGCACCAGCGACGGCGGCTTCTTCAAAGATTTGCTCATTCGTTGCAACGGCGTGGTGGAAAACTTCGGCGCAGGCGCATGGAACGCGGAATATTCCGAGCTGAAGGCAGAAGATTTAACCTCCCCCGACGGTTTCACCGAAGGGGTGCAACACGCATGGTACGAATACCCCGCCGACAAAGATTTGCATCCGTGGGAGGGCGTCACCGAGCCGAAATTCACAGGTCCGAAGGAAGGCACGCCTACGGAGTGGAAAACCCTCAACGAACAGGGCAAATACTCATGGCTAAAAACCCCGAAATGGAAGGGCAAAGTCTGCGAAGTCGGTCCCTTGGCGCGGTACATCATCATCTACACCAAGTATGTAAAAGGTCTTTTGGGCGATTTAACTTGGGCGGAAAAAATGATGATTGACCAAATCCAGGCCGTGTCCAACGTGTTGGGTCTTGCGCCGGAGGTTTGGCTTCCGACCATGGTGGGGCGCACGGCGGCTCGCGGCCTTGATTGCCAGCTTAACGCCGAAATCAACAAATTCTATTTTGACAAGCTAATCGCCAACATCAAGAGCGGGGATCTTTCGGTTATGAATTCCGAAAAATGGTACCCGGAGACTTGGCCAAAAGAGTGCAAGGGCGTGGGTCTTTATGAAGCGCCCCGCGGCGCGCTCAGCCATTGGGTTCACATTAAGGACGGCAAAACCCATAACTATCAATGTATCGTGCCGACGACGTGGAACTCTTGCCCCCGAGACGACAAAGCGGGGCAGGGCGCATACGAACTTGCCATGATGGACACTCATGTGGCTGTGCCGGACAAGCCCCTTGAGATTGTGAAGGTCATTCGTTCCTTCGACCCGTGCATGGCCTGCGCCACCCATATGTATAACGCGAAGGGAGAAAAAATCCGCGTCGTAACCACCGATCCATATTCCGGCATGACAGTGGAGGAATAGGCATGAAAGAAGTAAAACGAAAGGAATATTACCTCTTTAGCCCGTTTCTGCGAATTTTTCACTGGATAATGGTCGCCATGATTGTTATCCTTTTCGTGACGGGTCTTCTCATTGCCAAACCCGTGCAGGTTATGACCCCCGAACCGACTTACACCCTAACCTCCATGGACTTGGTGCGGGACATTCACTTTGTGGCGGCGTTCATCTTTTGCGCCTCCTTTATCCTGCGAATTTACGGGTTTATAATCAACAAAGGGGACAGGCTCTTTCCCCGTGTGTGGGAGGGGCATTTCTACGAAGAAACCGTTGATGTGGCTCTTCACTATATGCTCATAAAGCCCCATCACGCCTCCTTCCTCCGTAACCCCTTGGCGCGATGCAGTTACGCCGCCCTATATGCCTTGGTGCTGGTGGAAGTCCTGACGGGCTTTGCCATGTATTACATGAACGACCCCAACAGCACGGGGGCTTTCCTCTTTGGCTGGGTAAACACTGTTTTGGGCGGCGAAATGATGACTCACCTCATTCATCATTATGTGGCATGGGGCATTATCCTCTTTGCCATAGGCCATGTATACATGGTCATTCGCGCCGAGTTTATGGAAGGCGAAAGCGAAGTATCGAGTATGTTCGCCGGCAGCAAAATTTTGGCACACACGCCCAAAGATGCCAACGAACTTGAATAACGGCAAGGAGAATATTTATGTGCAAAGAATGTGGCTGCGGCGAAACGAACGGCAACACCCGTTTGCAATTTACCGCCGAGGGCTACACCGAAGAAAACGCCAAGCAGGTTGAAGAAAGTTTGCTTGGTCTTTCGGGCGTGCTTTATGTTCATATTCACACCCATGACGGGGAAACAACCATTGACTACAACCCGAAGAAAACCAAACTTTCGGAGATATTGGGCGTATTTGACAACTGCGGCGTAAATGCGTCGATTTGATGCCACAAAGTAAATGTCGCCAAATATAAAAATCCCGCAGGGCTTGCCCTGCGGGATTTTTGCTCTTATTCTAATCTTCCATTGGTAACATCATCGCAAACCGTTTTATTGTTTTCCTTATACTTTAATGATATAATCAATCTGGGGTATTGTGCGCGGCGATATGCCACAAGCGTTATAA
>CAJOQC010000273.1 GCA_905236785.1 uncultured Selenomonadaceae bacterium | reverse complement strand
CGAAGATACGCCTGCTTCGCAGGCTACAGACGTGCCTTCGGCACGTCTGACGTCTCATACACTCTCGGTAAGAAATAAAATTTCTAACTAAAGAGTAGTATGAGACTGCGGCTCAAAAGTCGTCTCATAACTCACCGTAAAAAAGTACATAGCAGAAAAAGAACAAAGGCAACCTATAGAACCCCTCCGTTACGCTATTTGTGAGTTTGGCACGGAGCGTAAAAGAAAAAGAAGTAGCTTATTATTTGTCTTTGCGGTATAATAAAAAAAAACGGCAAGGAGATGAGTAAAATGGCAAGCGAAGCCGCCGCCATAAATTGGCAGGATAAGTACATAGAAAAACTGGGCAGCGACATGGATTCAATGAAACGGAGCATTGAAAACCTGCAAAACAGTATGACGAATATGCAAAACAGTATGCAAAACAGCATGACGAGCATGGAAGCTCGATTGATAGAGCGGATTGATGCGCAGGGCAAGCAGACCCAAAATTTGGTGCTTGCCATGGTGCTTGGCATCGCCGCCATGACCGTGGCGGTGGTGGTGGCGTTTGTCGGCGTTGCCCTTAGGTGATTAAGCGTCCATTGCGGCAAAGGCGCGTTTATCGAGCCAAAAGCCCAAGGCGGCGTAAAAAAGAAGCACGGCCAAGGAAAGGGGCGCAATTTCGCCGCCGCTGCATAAACTCCGCAACAGGGAGCTTGTGTGGGTGAGGGGCAAAAGGTCGATTATAAACCTCGCCCCGGCGGGCAGCGCAGCCGTCAAAAAGAATGTGCCGCACAAAAAGGACATTGGCAAAAGTACATAGGTGTTCACCTGCGCCATTTCCTCGTAGGTGTTTATCTTCATGGCGGCGAAAAAGCCGATTTGCGCAAAAATAACGCAATTTAGGGCGAGTATGAGGATAAGGGGCAGGCCGATTGATATGTTCGCGCCGAAGAGAAAGGCCAGCGCCATAATAATCGCCGAGGAAATGAGGCCGCGCAAAACGGCGGAGAGGATTTTCCCCACTATGAAAGCCGAGGGGGAAACGGGAGCCAAAATGTACTCGTCAAGGCTCTTATGATACACCCGCTCGGCGTGAAGGGGCATAATGCTGCCGAAACTTATGTTCATGGAGTTTAAGGCCAAGATGCCCGGCACGATGAAGTTTAGGTACGACCCCCCCGCCGTTTCGATGCTTCGCCCCAAGCCCCAGCCGAAGGCCACAAGGTACAGCATGGGCGCAACCATGCGGCTGAGGATAAATTTGCCCAAGCGACGCTTTAGCACCCTCCAGTCCCGCCAAAAAACCGTCAGTATGTCCTCGAAAATCACAACAGGCTCTTCCTCCCCGTAAGTTCGATGAAAACGTCCTCCAAGTTCGTCCGCCGTATTCGCACGTTGCCCGCAAGGGCGGCGGCGAAATCGGCGGCGTTTTTTTTGTCGTCAAAAAAGCGGTACGCCCGCTCGTCTTCTTTGTCCCATTCCACGGTGAACCGCCCCAAACGGCCGCAAAGGGCGGCGGGGGTGTCCATGGCGACGATTTTCCCTTTGTTCATTATGGCCACGCGGTTGCAGAGGTTTTCCGCCTCTTCGATGTAGTGGGTGGTGAGGAAAATTGTGCCGCCGCCTTTGGCCATTTGCCTGATAAGCTCCCAAATTCGCCGCCGCACCTGCGGGTCTAAGGCCACCGTCGGCTCGTCCAAAAACAGGACGCGGGGGCGGTGAATAAGGGCGCGGGCGATTAACAGCCGCCGTTTCATGCCGCCGGATAGTTGCCGGGTGTTGTCGTTTACCGCGTCGGCAAGTTCGGCGTAGTCGAGGGCTTCGGCGATGCGAGCTTTTCGTTCTTCCTTTGAAAGATGATAAAGACGGGCGTGAAGTTCCAAATTTTCCCCCACGGTGAGGTCTTGGTCAAAATTTATATGTTGCGGCACAACGCCGATTTTTTGTTTTAGGTTCTGTTTGTTATGTGCCGCGGGTTTCCCGTCGTAGAGTATTTCGCCGCTTGTGGGTCGGGTTTGCATGGTGAGCATACGGACGGCGGTGGTTTTCCCTGCGCCGTTTGGCCCAAGCAGGCCGAAAATCTCCCCTGCGGCCACGGCGAAACTCACGCCGTCAACGGCTGCTTTGTCCGTCGCCTTGCCCTTTGCGTCCCTGTGGCGAAAGGTTTTTTTTAGGTTTATTGCCTCTATCAAATATTTCACCTGTTCTGTTTGTTGTCGGTAGTATTATAGCACAAATTAGCGGCAGGAAACACAAAAAGCCCTCCGTTTTGCGCGGAAGGCTGATTATTACATGGGGACAACGGCAAGACGCAAACCGAGGGGCGACAAGATACGTTGCAATGTGTCCACCTGCGGCGAATGGGAATTGCGTTCTATTTTGGCAATGGTGGGCTGTTGCATACCCGTCAGTTCGG
>CAJOQC010000272.1 GCA_905236785.1 uncultured Selenomonadaceae bacterium | reverse complement strand
GCGCCGCCCACGGCCACCAATATACCCGTCAAAAGAGCCATCAAAAGAGTTGTTTTTAATGTGTTCATGATGATGTCCTCCTTAATTCAAATATAATTGCCGAATTTCAAGGATTTTATATATTTTTCCATATAACTCCAATCCGGCTTTCCCGCAGAATTTACGGGAAGTTTGAATTTTGTTTTTTTCAATCTTTCGCCCGTCCAACTTCTGCCGAAGGAGTATCGCGGGCGTTCCAAATCCAAAACGGTAGATATGAAAATTCCGCTGTAGACGTTCATTTCCTTATGATAGCCGCAACTTGTTTTGCCGCTCATTCCGATGAAATCCACAGCCTGATAGGTGGTAAAACCTGCGCTTCCCGCTCCCAAATTTACAAAAACAATGCAATTTCCGTCGGAAACATAATTTTCGTCGTAAGCCACCAACTGCTTAAATCCGTTGTCTTCTTTCTTCGCCCCTATATAGGGTATATCGACCCCAGGCAACAAGTTTTCCGTTTCGTCGCCCTTGGTCGGAACAATCTTGGTGAAAAATTCTTCAACGGTAAATTCCCCCCAATCGGATACGGGGCGTAAAGAAACTTTATCCGGGGCGGGGGAAAATTTTTCTTTCAAGTCGCTGTTTCCCGATTTTAACGAAGCGGTAATAAACCGCACAATATTGTCCTCAAACATTTTATCGTTAAGCGCGGAATAATCGGTTTCCATATACGCCTCAAAGCACCATTCATCGGCAGCGTTTACTTCCTTAAGCAGGCTTATCTTGGTGCAATCGCGATTTTGAAAAGCAGTGACCCATGTTTTTTTTATTTCCTTCCATTTGTCGTTAATATCCATCCTGCCGAAATTTTTCTTTTTTACAAAACCGTCATCCTTAAAACAGCCGAAAAAAGTTTTGTAATTATCGGGATGCTTGTGCCACGCCCGAAAAACCATAACGCAGGTAACAATATTCACGTTGGAATTATGAAACAAATCATCGGGCATGGAAAAAACCGCCATAAGGGTGTGATGTTTCAACAATTCTTTTTTAAGGTCATATTTAATTTTTTGCTTTTTCGTAGCGATGGCGCAACTCATCGGCACAATGGCCACGCACACGCCGCCGTCCCGTAACGCCGACAAATTCTTTAGTACAAAAAACAATTCCTCCGGATCGCCTTTGCCCCCCTTATAGGGCGGGTTCAGCATACCGACGGTAGGTCCCATGTCCTTTATGCTTTTTATGTATTTATCCGACAAGCCGTTGCATTTTGTCAATGTGGCCTTGCCGTCGTTATGTATTGCCATGTTGGTGGAAGCCAAGCAATACATTTTTTCGTCTATTTCCGCGCCGAATAATTGGTTGCTCTTAATTTTCTTTTCTGCGGCTTTATCGCCGGCGGCATCTTTTATCATCTTCCGCATGGCGGAAATCAAAAAACCGCCCGTTCCCAAACAGTTGTCAAAAATTATTGATTCTTTGTTGACTTCGGCAATATCGCAGAAAAGTTCGGTGATATGAGGCGGGGTAAGGACTATGCCCAAGCCTTTGTCGCAGTTTGCATAACGCAAAAACGAAACGTACAATTCGCCCAAAGCATCATAATATTTATGTGTCTTTATAAAGTTATTGACGTTTATATCTATTTCTTCCACCAAATCTTTAAGTATGTTTTTGGGCGAACCTGTTATATTGCTCTCGGTAAGTTCGGATTTAACCTTCAGCCTGTTATACTCGGCTTCGATAACGTCATACTTGTCGTCTTTTATGTTTGCCCTCAGTTCGCCCAACACACAGTTCACCATGCTGTTGCACAGCTTTACGCCGTTTGTTTCATATTTGTACCCGGCCTTAAAGGCATCTATCCTAAGCGCCAACAAAATGCAGGATATAAGAATACAACGGTCGCTTTCGTTTATTTTAAGTTTATGCAAACGCTCGTTGAGTTTTATTGTATATTGAATAAGGGATTGATAATCCTGGCGAAATTTTTCGGGGTTTTTGGCGTAACCGTCATAATAATCTTCGGCTTTTAGCAGGCAATCGCCAAAAATCGGCAAAAAATCCTGCCTGTCCTTTAAGCACAAATAATGACTTACGCGAAAATTTTCCGCCGAACCGCTGACGCCGACGGCCAAAACATCATATTTTTTTCTGAGGAAACTTGCGTACCACAATGCGCCGTCCACGGCATAATCGGCATAATGGTCTTTTGTTTCGCTTTGGTGTTTGTTTATGTCGGCTTTACATTCGACAACAATGATAAAATCGGCGTTTTTGTTAAAACGTATTATAAATTCCGGCGCACCCTTTTTACCTGTTCCCTTTTTTGATGCGTTGCTCAAAAGCTGCGCGACAACCGGCGAAGCGGAGCGTTGTTCTTCAACGATAATTCCCGTTTGATTTATGAAGTTTTCCCGCACCAACTGTTCCGTCAAACGCTCGTTCGCCATCGTCAACACCTCTTTTTTATCATTGCGAAATGTTCATAATCAAAATCCACTCAAAATTCTTCCCAATCAATAAATTGTTCGTTGTTTTCGCCAAAGACGGCTATTTTTTTGTCGGTCAAATTACCCGGCTC
>CAJOQC010000271.1 GCA_905236785.1 uncultured Selenomonadaceae bacterium | reverse complement strand
CGCCGCTTTTGCTTCCGTCGCGGCCTCGCGGTTTACTTCATGGTCATCCGTGGCGCATATCACTATTTTTGCGCCCTGCAAATCGCCGTATTCATACGGAGCGCGACAATAAGAAATTTTCCCTGCAGCCGCCAAATCCAAAACTTCATCAATGGCCGCAGGCGCGATAACAAGAACATCCGCCTCCGCCGCAATAAGGGTTTTTATTTTCCTAAAAGCCACATTACCCGCGCCAATCACCACACAATGGGCATTTTTCAAATCAATGTTCATCGGATAGTGCATGCGTTACGCTCCCCGTTTTACAACAAACCCCGGCCAAAATATCCGCGAAATCTCGCGAACAAAAAAGCCGGGGCAAAAAAATTACACCAATTCGATTATTACCATCGGAGCGGCATCACCGCGCCGCGGTCCCAATTTCAAAATACGGGTATAGCCGCCGTTTCTGTCCGTATATTTAGCGGCAATTTCGTCAAACAATTTCCGCACCACATTCTCGTCGGCCAATTTGGCAATAGCCATCCGCCGAGCGGACAAATCGCCGCGCTTAGCCAAGGTGATGAGTTTATCTGCCAAACCTCTTATCTCTTTGGCCTTGGCTTCGGTGGTTTCAATGCGTCCGTATTTGAAAAAGGAAGTCAGGATACTCTTAAAAAGAGCTTTGCGAGCACTCATATTGCGCCCAAGTTTCCTATTTGTCATCTGTCTCCCTCGCAAATCATGAAATTACGTTCGGGCTTAAGGACAAGCCCAACTCCTCTAACTTCTTCTTTACTTCTTCCAAGGACTTGCGCCCAAGGTTTCTGACCTTCATCATATCGTCTTCGGATTTTTTGGTAAGGTCGGCCACATTATTTATCGCTGCCCGCTTTAGGCAGTTAAAGGAACGCACCGACAAATCCAAATCTTCGATGGTCATTTCAAGAATTTTTGACTTATCGTCAACCGGCTCTTCGGGGAAGCTGTTTTCCTCTTCGGGAACTTCGCCGGACACGCCGTCCATATTCTGGAACAATTTTAGGTGCATCACCAAAATTCCCGCAGCTTTCGCCACTGCTTCCTCCGGCCTTAACGAACCGTCCGTCCAAACCTCAAGAATAAGTTTGTCGTAGTCCGTTACGTTGCCCACACGAGTATCCTGCACCGTATAATTGACCCGTTGCACCGGCGAAAAAATGGAATCAATGGGAATAATCCCGATTGTATCCTCCGGGCGTTTGTTCTTATCGGCAGGCACATAACCTCTGCCGCTCTCGACACGCATATCAATGTGCAGTCTGCCGTCGGAGTTTACGGTGGCAATATGTAAATCGGGGTTTAACACTTCAACATCGGCACCGCACACTATGTCGCCTGCCGTAACTTCCTTTGTTACTCCCTCTTCGCCGACCACGTCAATACTCACATATCGCGGCTCGGCATCCGACATTTTAAGACAAAGTTGCTTTAGGTTAAGCACTATATTGGTCACGTCGTCCCGCACGCCGGGAATGGTCGAAAACTCATGCAGCACTCCCTCAATTTTTATGGAAGTAACCGCCGCGCCTTCCAAGGAGGACAACAACATTCTGCGCAAACTGTTGCCGAACGTCGTCCCGTAACCGCGTTCAAGCGGTTCGCAAATAAATTTGCCGTAACGGTTGTCCTCGCTAACGGTAGCGATTTCAATTTTGGGTTTTTCGATATCCATAATCTAAGGTTGCCCCTTTCTATATCGGCGAAACAACAAACCTCCGCCGATATATGCGGATAATACCGCAACAACAGCTAATGCAACGAATTTTACAAAGCTGTTATCTCGAGTACAATTCGACGATGGCCTGCTCGTTCACCGGAACATCAATCTCGTCGCGATTGGGGAATCTCGTCACCGTGCCGGTCAATTTATCCTTATCCGCAGTGAGCCACGCCGGCGCGGAAAGGTGATTGTTACTTTCACGAAGTTCCTTAAAGAATGCGTTTTGCGCGCTCTTTTCGGCAACCGCCACCACATCGCCCACCGACACCAAAGCCGAAGGAATATCAAGCCGTTTGCCGTTGACCGTTATATGACCATGGCAAACAATTTGCCGAGCCTGACGACGGGTATTTGCAAGACCTAAACGGAACACAACGTTGTCAATGCGACGCTCAAGAAGCCCCAACAAATTTTCGCCGGTAACGCCTTGCATTTTCTTCGCCTTGTCATAATAACCGCGAAATTGTTTTTCCAATACGCCGTAGATAAATTTGGCTTTTTGTTTTTCTTTAAGCTGCAAGCCGTACTCACTTACTTTACGGTTGGTACGGCGCACCTGTCTTTTTGATTGTTTGTTGCGCCCTACCGTAGCCGGTTCAATCCCCAAAGCACGGCAACGTTTCAATACGGGAACTTTATCAACTGCCATAGAAAATCTGCACCCTCCTTAAACTCTTCTGCGCTTGGGCGGACGGCAACCGTTATGCGGAATGGGCGTAACGTCCTTAATCATATTGACCTCCAAGCCTGTGGCCTGCAAGGAACGAATAGCCGCTTCGCGACCCGCGCCGGGGCCTTTAACGTAAACTTCGACTTGCTTTAATCCATGCTCCATAGCCGCCTTGGCCGCAACTTCCGCCGCCATTTGCGCCGCAAAAGGAGTGCTTTTACGCGAACCTCTAAAACCTAAGCCGCCTGCGCTTGCCCACGAAAGAGCGTTGCCGCTTTTGTCGGTGAGCGTAACGATGGTATTATTGAAAGTGGAGCTAATATGCGCCACACCGTACTCTATATTCTTACGGACCTTTTTCTTAGTCCGAGTGGTTTTTCTTGCTGCCACTTAAATCACCCCTTTTTCTTGCCCATGACTGCTTTTTTAGGTCCCTTGCGGGTACGGGCATTGTTCTTGGTGTTCTGCCCGCGAACGGGAAGCCCCAAACGATGCCGTCTGCCGCGATAGCAGCCGATATCAACGAGTCGTTTGATGTTCATCTGACGTTCACGGCGAAGGTCGCCCTCCACCATGTAGTTTTTGTCGATGGCATCGCGAAGTTTTACAACTTCATCCTCCGTAAGATCGCGAGTGCGCGTGTCGGGGTTTATGCCCGTCATCGCCAAAATATCCTTGGACGATTTAAGACCGATACCGTAAATATAAGTAAGAGAAATTTCTATGCGTTTCTCACGGGGTAAATCTACACCGGCAATACGTGCCATTAAAAGCACCTCCTTATCTTTTTATTTTCAGCCCTGACGCTGTTTGTGTTTCGGATTTTCGCAAATGACCATTACGCGCCCTTTGCGTTTTATAATTTTGCATTTCTCGCAAATCTTTTTTACCGAGGGTTTGACTTTCATAATGTCCTCCTTATCTGCTCGCTTGGTTATTTGAAGCGATAGGTGATGCGCCCGCGTGTAAGATCGTAGGGGGTAAGCTCTATGGTCACTTTGTCGCCGGGCAAAATCCGTATGAAATTCATTCTGATTTTCCCCGACACGTGCGCCAACACGACATGACCGTTTTCAAGCTCCACCTGAAACATTGCGTTCGGTAAGGCTTCGATGACTTTGCCCTCGACCTCGATTACGTCCTGCTTTGACATACCCTAATCCCTCCGCAACGCATCGAAAAGATCGTTTTTAACTTTTTCAATGCTTTGCCTGCCGTCAATCTCAACATACAGACCGGCTTTTTTGTAATATTCGATAAGCGGTCGCGTCGATTCTTCATAAACCGACAGGCGGCTTTTCATCGTTTCCGCGCTGTCGTCGGCTCGCTGATAAAGCTCGCCGCCGCAACTGTCGCAAACGCCCTCGGAGGCTGTGGGGTTAAACTTTACATGATACGTTGCGCCGCACTTTTTGCAAATTCTTCTGCCCACTGCCCGCTCAATCAAATCTTCGGTCGGAACACTGATATTAACAACACTCGTAAGCGAAATGCCCAACTCGCTCAAAATCTTCGACAGCGCATCTGCCTGTTCGACCGTCCGCGGAAATCCATCCAAAATGAACCCCCGTTTGCAATCGTCCTTCATAAGACGCTCGCGAACTATGCCGACCGTTACACTGTCCGGCACTAATTCGCCCTTCTTCATGCAAGCCTCGACTTTTTTGCCAAGCTCGGTACCTTCCTTTACCGCCGCACGGAACATATCACCGGTAGAAATGTGCGGCACGGAATATTCCTTGGCAATATTGCCCGCCTGCGTTCCTTTGCCCGCACCCGGTGGTCCCATTAACAGGATTTGCATAAATACCTCCCATTAAGTCCTACTACTTCATAAAACCTTCATAGTGACGCATGACCACCATTGCCTCAATCTGTTTCATGGTGTTAAGCGCAACACCCACAACGATGAGGAGTGCCGTTCCTCCGAAATACACGCCCTGAATATGCGTCGCCGCCGCCACCATATTCGGCAACACCGCAATAAACGCCAAGAAAAACGCTCCGGCAAGCGTGATTCGCGTAAGAACATAATCTAAGTAATCGGCCGTCGGCTGACCGGGGCGAATGCCCGGTATAAAACCGCCGAATTTTTTCAGATTCTCTGCCATATCCGATATCTTCACTGTGACCGCGGTATAAAAATAAGTGAAAAATACAATCAGCAAGACGTAAATCGTCGTTTGCAAAGGCGTTCCCCACTCAAGATAACCGGCAACTGTCTTAACCCAAGGAACATCAATAAATTGGGCTATAGTCACAGGGAACATCAGCACGGATGACGCAAAGATTATTGGAATGACTCCCGCAGGGTTCACCTTCAGCGGGATATGCGAAGAATGACCGCCGTAAGCTCTCGAACCGGCCACCCTTTTGGCATAAGAAATCGGAATCCTTCTAAAGCCTGTTTCAATGTGAATTACAAACACTATCATGGCAACGGCTATCACCGCAAACAGAAACACGCTAAAATAGCTTATTGTCCCCGCCTGAACATAATGATATATCGTGCCGATGTTCTGCGGCAACGCCGCCACTATACCGGCAAAAATTATAAGTGAAATCCCGTTGCCGACACCCTGCGCGGTTATCTGTTCCCCAAGCCACATCAGGAACACCGTTCCCGCCGTCAAGGTTATCGCGATTATTAGAATATTCACCGGGTTGGGGTTAAGTATCGCGGCTTTAAGCCCTATCGACATACCTATCGCCTGCAAAAATGCCAAAACCACGGTGAGATAACGGGTAACTTTGGTGGTTTTTTTGTGTCCTTCCTGCCCTTCCTTCGACCATTGCTCCAACGTCGGCACAACCACGTTAAGCAGTTGAATTATAATCGCCGCATTGATATATGGGGTTATACTCATTGCAAAAATCGAGAATTTGCTAAATGCACCCCCCGAAAACAAGTCTAAAAGGCCGAACAGACTGCCGTTGGCAAAAAGTTGCTCTATAGCCGAAGGATCGACTCCCGGAACGGGAATATGTGTGCCCATACGAAATATGGCAAACATTATGAGTGTAAAAATAACCTTCTGCCTCAGCTCGGGTATTTTGAAAACGTTGGCCAAAGCACCAAGCAATCAGACCACCTCGAGTCCGACGGATGCCGACTTCCCGCTTTCCACCAATTCAATTCTGCCGCCGGCCGCCGTAATTTTCTCTTCGGCCTTCTTGGTAAAACCGTTGGCGCGAACCGTCAATTTCTTGGTAAGCTCGCCGTCGCCCAAAACCCGCACGCCGTCGTCAACTTTCTTCAAAATCCCTGCGGCAACCAAAGCCACCGGATCGACAACCGTACCGTTTTCAAAACGATTGAGGGTCTCGACGTTTACTTCTGCATAGGTCTTTGCCCATACATTCTTAAAACCGCGTTTCGGCAAACGACGATATAAAGGCATCTGCCCGCCTTCAAAACCCGTGCGAATGGATGCGCCGGAGCGAGCCTTTTGACCTTTCATGCCGCGACCTGCCGTTTTGCCGTTCCCCGAACCCAAACCGCGTCCGACGCGATTGCGGGTTTTCTTGGAAAAAGGCGCGGGAGACAATTCATGCAATTTCACTGTTACTCACCTCAATTCACTTTATTTCTTCAACCTCTATGAGATGCCGTACCTTATGAAGCTGTCCGCGAATAGCCGGATTATCCTCAAGCTCCACCACCGAGTTAAGTTTCCTAAGTCCGATGGAGCGAACCGTCCTGCGCTGTGTTTCCGGGCGGCCGATAAGGCTTCTTTTTAACGTAACTCTTACCTTCGCCATTAAAACATTCTCCCTGTCAGTTTATCCAAGTATTTCCTGAATGGTCTTGCCGCGAAGCTGCGCCACTTTCTCGGCGCGTTTTAACTGCTCCAAGCCGCGCATGGTGGCGCGAACCATATTATTGGGGTTAGAAGAACCCAAGGATTTCGTCAAAATATCATGTATCCCCGCAAGCTCCAACACTGCGCGGGCAGGGCCGCCGGCAATAACGCCGGTACCTTTGGCAGCGGGTTTCAACAAAACTTGACCTGCGCCGAATATGCCGATTATTTCATGAGGAATTGAACGTTCTTTCAAGGCAACTTCAATCAAATTCTTTTTGGCATCCTCAACGCCTTTTCTTATCGCCTCCGGCACTTCGGCCGCTTTACCCAAGCCAACGCCGACTTTGCCGTTTCTGTTCCCGACAACGACAAGCGCGCTGAAGGAGAACCTGCGTCCGCCTTTTACGACTTTGGCGACGCGATTGATATATACAACTTTCTCCTCATATTCGGGAGTTTCGTTGTCCATATTTCTGGCCATTCATCTGCCTCCTGTCCGTCAGAATTTAAGTCCCGCCTCGCGAGCCGCCTCGGCCAAAGCCGCAACCCGACCGTGATAAACATAGCCGCCGCGATCAAAGACCACATTGGTTATACCTTTTTCGAGTGCTTTTTTTGCCACCGCCGCACCGACTGCTTTTGCCGCTTCAATGTTGCCGCCGTAAGAGGAGAACTCTTTGCCGTTGCTGCCCGCCGACACCAAAGTCACGCCTTTGTTATCGTCGATAATCTGCGCGTAAATGTTGGCTATACTGCGGTACACGTTAAGACGCGGACATTCGGCCGTGCCGGAAATGTGATTGCGAACTCGAAAGTGGCGTTTCTTGCGCGCTTTATTTTTATCTTGTTTTTTAAGCACCTTGACCACTCCTTAAAAATTATTTCTTGCCTTTTGCGCCGGCCTTGCCTTCTTTGCGGCGAATATGTTCGCCGGCATATTTTATGCCTTTGCCTTTATATGGTTCGGGCGGACGGAAATTTCTTATTTCGGCGGCAACTTGGCCTACCATTTCCTTGCTGATGCCGTTCACCACGATAGCGTTGGCCGAAGGGACTTCAAAACTTATGCCTTCGCGGGGTTCTACGATAACGGGATGAGAAAATCCCAAAGAAAGATTTAAGTTCTTGCCTTGCTTCTGTGCGCGATAGCCCACGCCGTTTATTTCCAAATTCTTGCTGAAACCGTCGGTCACACCCACAACCATGTTATGGATAAGGGAACGAGACAAGCCATGAAGCGAACGATGGGTTTTATCGTCGGAAGGTCTTTCGACAACAATCTGCCCCTCTTCAACCTTCACTTTCATATCATTATGAATTTTGCGCTCAAGCTCCCCTTTTGGCCCTTTCACCTTAACGGTGTTGTCTTCGGCCACGTTCACCGTAACGCCGGCGGGAATAGCGATGGGCGCTCTGCCAATTCGTGACATTCTTTCACCTCCAAGCCATTTACCAAATGTAGGCGATTACCTCGCCGCCCAAGCCTTTTTTACGCGCTTCTTTGTCGCTCATTATGCCTTTGGACGTAGAGATGATAGCAATACCCAAGCCGCCCAAAACACGCGGCAACTCCGAATGTTTGGCGTAATGCCGAAGCCCGGGGCGAGATATTCTCTTTAAGCCCGTTATAACTTTCTCACGTTCGGGGCCGTATTTGAGTTTAATGGTGATAACGCCCTGTTTGTTATCTTCGGTGAATGTATAGTCCTTGATGAAACCCTCGTTTTTCAAAACTTCCGCTATGGCGCGTTTAATCTTTGAACCGGGGATTTCCACTTTATCGTGATAAACGGAATTTGCGTTTCTGACACGGGTCAGCATATCCGCAATAGGATCAGTCATTGCCATGAACCGATATCCTCCTTCTTGTACAAATTGCCCACAATCAAGATTTTGCCGAAATTACCAACTGGCTTTGGTAACGCCGGGAATTGCGCCGTTATAGCTTTGCTCTCTAAAGCAGATACGGCACATTTCAAATTTTCTCAAATAACCGTGGGGACGACCGCAAATTTTGCAACGATTATGTTTTCTCGTGGAAAACTTAGGCTCGCGCTGCCATTTTTCAATCATTGATTTCTTTGCCAATTTTTATTCTCCTCACGCCTTAAAGGGTACGCCCATGAGTTTTAACAATTCGTATGCTTCTTCGTCGGTGTTGGCCGTCGTGACAATCACAATATCCATACCGCGAATTTTGTCAATCTTGTCGTAATCAATTTCCGGGAAAATAAGTTGCTCCTTCAAGCCCACGGCATAATTGCCGCGCCCGTCAAAGGCTTTTTCGCTGACACCGCGGAAATCACGCACACGCGGCAGAGCAACATTCAAGAATTTGTCCAAAAACTCGTACATACGACGACGACGCAACGTGACTTTGCAACCTATCGCCATGCCCTGGCGAAGTTTCCACGCTGCCAAAGATTTCTTTGCTCGGGTGAGTATCGGTTTTTGACCGCTGATAAGCGTAAGATCCGCCACAGCCGAATCCAAAGCCTTGGGGTTTCCCACCGACTCGCCAACGCTCATGTTGATGATAACCTTTTCAAGTTTCGGCACTTGCATAACATTTTTGTAGCCGAATTTCTCGGTAAGTTTCGGCACAACTTCCTGCTGATATTTTTCTTGCAGTCTGTCCACTTAGCATCCTCCTTTCGTTTTTTTATTTAGTTTGGTCGATAACCTCGCCGCATTTTTTGCAAACGCGAACATTTTTGCCGTTTACGGACTTATGACCGACGCGAGTTGCCTTTGAACAAGCGGGGCAAATAAGCATCACCTTACACACGGCAATGGGTGTTTCTTTCGTAATTCTCCCGCCGTTGGGGTATTTCTGATTTGGTTTGGTGTGGCGCGTCACTTTGTTCACGCCCTCAACGACGACTTTGCCTTTTTTCGGCATAGCCTGAATAATTTTGCCTTCCTTGCCTTTATCGCGGCCGGACAAAATCTTCACCTTGTCGTCCTTTTTTACGTTCAGTTTAACGAGTGACAAAACAGTACCTCCCGTCATCAAAGAACTTCCGGCGCCAAGGACACAATCTTCATGAAATCTTTTTCACGCAGTTCTCTTGCCACCGGTCCAAAGATACGCGTACCTCTGGGGGTCTTATCATCTTTTATTATAACGGCGGCGTTCTCGTCAAAACGGATATAAGATCCGTCGGGACGACGCAGCCCCTTTACGCTTCTAACTACGACGGCTTTCACCACATCGCCCTTTTTCACCGTTCCGCCGGGCGCGGCCGATTTAACGGCAGCGACGATAACATCGCCGATGTTTGCGTATTTTCTGTACGAGCCGCCCATTACGCGAATGCACAAAATTTCTTTTGCGCCCGTATTGTCGCCAACATTCAAAATAGTTTCCTGTTGGATCATCTTTTTTCCTCCTAACCTGCAGGAAAAGCGAATGCCGATGCTACTTTTTCGGCTGTTCCCGCATTATTTGGCGCGTTCTAAGATTTCCGCCAAGCGCCAACGTTTTTCCTTCGAGAGAGGCCGAGTTTCCATTATCGAAACCCTGTCGCCGATATGGGCATCGTTGTTTTCGTCATGCGCCTTAAACTTAACCGTGCGTTTTACCGCTTTTTTATAGAGTTTATGCTGTTTTACCTCTTCAACGGCAACCACAATGGTCTTTTGCATCTTGTCGCTGACAACTTTGCCGACTTTCGTTTTCCGCTCATTTCTATCGCTCATGAACTTTCTCTCCCCCTCTCTTATCCGACTTTTTCAAGCTGACGTTCGCGCTGAACGGTCTTTACTCTCGCAATGGATTTTTTAACGTCTTTTATACGCATGGGATTTTCAAGCTGCCCGGTGGCAAGCTGAAAACGCAGGTTGAAGAGTTCTTCTTTCAGAGAGGACAATTTTTCGCTGAGTTCATTCTCGTTTAAGTCGCGAATCTCATTAACCTTCATTTTCGTCACCGCCCTTCACTTGTTCGTCTTTAACCACGAATTTGGTCTTTATCGGCAATTTATGACCCGCAAGACGCATGGCCTCCGCCGCTACTTCACGGGATACACCGTCCATTTCAAACAAAACGCGCCCCGGTTTTACCACTGCCACCCAGTATTCGGGCGAACCTTTACCGGAACCCATGCGAGTTTCGGCAGGTTTTGCCGTAACCGGCTTATCGGGGAAAATTTTTATCCAAACTTGACCGCCACGCTTAATATAACGGGTCATTGCTATACGAGCGGCCTCAATCTGCCTGTTGGTAATCCATGCCGATTCAAGAGCAACCAAGCCGTACTGACCATGACTTACCGTAGTTCCGCGATGAGCCTTGCCTTTCATACGGCCGCGAAATTGCTTTCTGTATTTAACTCTCTTTGGCAATAACATTAAGACTCACTCCCTTGCTCTGCCGCTACCCTGTTGGCATCTTTTTTCTCCGGGAGCACCTCACCCTTAAATATCCACACCTTAACGCCAATACGTCCGTAAGTGGTGTGCGCTTCAGCCGTGCCGTAATCAATGTCGGCGCGAAGCGTATGAAGAGGTATGCTGCCCTCGCGATAAAATTCCTTGCGGGCTATTTCCGCGCCGCCCAAACGCCCGCCAACGGCAACTTTTATGCCTTTTGCGCCAAGGCGCATGGTACGCCCCACTGCCTGTTTCATTGCGCGACGGAACGCGATGCGCCGTTCAAGCTGAGAAGCGATGTTTTCCGCCACCAAGGTCGCATCCATATCCGGCTGTTTAATCTCGGCAATATTTATATCAACGCGTTTATCGGTATACTTCGTAAGCCCCGTTTTTATTTCTTCGATGCCCGAACCGCCGCGACCAATCACCATTCCGGGCTTTGCCGTGTGAATAGTAAGTTTTAATCTGTTTTTTACCCGTTCGGTTTCTATTTTTGAAATGCCGGCCGTGAGCAATTTTTTCTTCAAGTAATCGCGGATTTTTATATCTTCATGCAAATTGGCGGCATAATCTTTACCTGCGAACCATTTGGCATCCCAAGTTTTGACGATGCCGATTCTCATGCCATTTGGGTTTACTTTCTGCCCCAAACCGTTTCCCTCCTTCGTCGATTTGTGTTATTTTTCGTCCACCGCCACGGTGATGTGACTGGTTCTCTTTAATATCTTAAAAGCCTGTCCTCGCGAACGCGGGTGTATTCTCTTTAAGGTAGGCCCTTGATCCACATACGCCGACGAGATATAAAGTCTGTCTACGTCCATGTCAAAATTGTTTTCCGCGTTGGCAACCGCCGATTTTAACACTTTTTCAATAATCGTCGCGCCGATTTTCGGGGTAAACTGCAAAATAGCAAAGGCTTCGCTCACGCTTTTGCCGCGAATTAAATCCATGACAATCCGTACCTTGCGGGGAGCTATCCTGACGAATTTGGCCGTCGCTTTTGCTTCCATTGTTTATCCTCCTTTCGTTATTTTTTACTTCAATGCTGTTTTCCGTTCTTCGCCCGCATGACCCTTAAAAGTACGCGTGGGAGCAAATTCGCCCAATTTATGACCGACCATATCCTCGGTGATGTACACGGGAACGTGCTTTCTGCCGTCATGCACCGCTATGGTGTGACCCACGAAATCCGGGAAAATGGTGGAACTTCTTGACCATGTTTTAACCACTTTCTTGTCGTTGGCCTCGTTGAGCTTTTGAATCTTCTTCATGAGAGCCTCTTGCACAAAAGGCCCTTTCTTTACGGATCTTGACAAAGATATACCTCCCTTCGATTACTTCTTATTTCTTGTCACGCTTGGATACACGGCGTTTAACAATAAATTTATTCGATGCTTTTTTCTTCTTGCGGGTCTTGCTACCCATGGCGCATTTGCCCCATTTGGTAACAGGATGTTTTCTGCCCACGGGGCTTCTGCCTTCGCCGCCGCCGTGCGGATGGTCGTTCGGGTTCATGGCAACGCCGCGGTTTTCGGGGCGAATACCAAGCCAGCGAGAACGCCCGGCCTTGCCGAGGGTGATGTTCTCGTGGTCAATGTTGCCCACCTGACCGATGGTTGCGCGGCACTCCACATGAATTTTACGAGTTTCGCCGGAAGGCATCCTAATAAGAGCATAATTGCCGTCCTTAGACATAAGCTGCGCACTTACGCCGGCGGAACGAACGAGTTGCGCCCCCTTGCCGATCTTCATTTCGATGTTGTGAATGGTAGTGCCGTCGGGAATATTTTTAAGCGGAAGGCAGTTGCCGATTTTTATATCCGCCTCTGCGCCGGATTCCACTTTGTCGCCGACCTTCAAACCGTTCGGCGCAAGAATATATCTCTTTTCGCCGTCGACATAGTTAAGAAGAGCAATTCGCGCACTGCGGTTAGGATCGTACTCAATGGTGGCTACCTTTGCCGGTATGCCATCCTTTTTGCGCTTAAAATCAATTATACGATAAAGGCGTTTATGTCCGCCGCCTTGATGACGGACTGTCAAGCGGCCTTGTTGGTTGCGGCCGCCATGTTTTTTAAGCGGGCGCAACAAGGATTTTTCCGGCTTATCGGCGGTTATTTCGTCAAAGGTAGAAACGGTCATAAAACGTCTGCCGGGTGAATAAGGCTTAAATCCCTTTATTGCCACTTTTTTTCCTCCTTTTTGATATTTTCTCGATATTGTCGGTTAAAATTTATCAAGCGGTAAAGAACTCGATACTTTCGCCCGCCGCCAACTTCACGACGGCTTTTTTGTAATCGGCTCTTTTGCCGACGAAACGCCCCATGCGTTTTTTCTTGCCGGTGACGTTTACAGTGTTCACGTCATCAACCTTCACCTTAAAAATCTCGGCGACCGCCTTGGCTATTTCAATCTTATTCGCGCCTTTTGCCACAACAAAGGTATATTTGCCTTCGGCCATAAGCTGCGTCGTCCGTTCGGTAATGAGCGGGCGAATAAGGATATCTCTTGCTTCCATATTACGCAAATACCTCCTCAATGCGGTTAATGGCATCTTTGGCAACAAACAGTTTATTGTGATTCAAAATATCATATACGTTGAGTCCCTGAGCCGTTATCGCCTTGGCTCCCTGAATATTGCGAACAGATTTTTCCACGTTCTCCAAAAATTCCGCCGTTACAAAAAGGCTCTTGTCGCTGACATTGAAATCTCCGAGCATTTTTACGGCCTGTTTGGTCTTCGGCGCATCAAAGTTAAGCCCGTCAACCACCAAGAAATCGCCGCTTTTCACTTTATCGGAAAGAGCGCACTTTATGGCCAAACGACGTTGCTTTCTGGGCATCTTAAAGCCGTATTTGCGCGGATGCGGGCCAAAAACCGTACCGCCGCCGACCCACACAGGGCTTCTTCTCGAACCAGCTCTCGCTCTGCCCGTTCCTTTTTGTCTCCACGGTTTTCTGCCGCCGCCTTTTACAAAGCCGCGGGTTTTGGTGGAGTGCGTCCCCAAACGTTGGCTGGCAAGCTGAAGAACCACAGCTTGATGCAAAAGTCCTTCGTTGACTTCAACACCGAAAATATTTTCGTTAAGTTCCATATCGCCGATTTTGCCGCCGGCAATATCATATACAGCTACTGTTGGCATCTATTCGTTCCTCCTTTCTTACTTTTTGTTGGGTTTAACCGTATTTTTTATGATAACGTAGCTTTTCTTAGCTCCGGGAATAGCCCCTTTTATGAGAATGAGATTTCTTTCCGCATCAACGCGAACTATGCTCAAGCGTTGCACGGTTACTCTTTCGCCGCCCATGTGACCGGGGAGTTTCTTGCCCTTTAGCACGCGACCGCCGGGACCTGAAATCATTGCGCCGGTAGAACCAGGCTCGCGATGAGATTTCGAGCCGTGACCCATAGGCCCGCGAGCAAAATTATGGCGTTTAATTCCGCCGGCAAAGCCTTTGCCCTTCGATGTGCCGGTCACGTCCACCAAATCGCCCGCCGCGAAAATGTCTACGCCCAATATATCGCCGACCTTATACTCGGTGGCTTCCTTCAAACGCATTTCGCGAACAATTCTCACCGGCTTTACTCCGGCTTTTTTGAACTCGCCGCTCTTAGGCTTATTCACTTTATTTTCTTTGATTTCGCCAAAACCGATTTGCAAAGCGTTATAGCCGTCGGTTTCAACGGTTTTGTTGCGAATTACGACATTGTTGCCGGATTCTACGACGGTGACGGGAATGACCTTGCCCTCGTCGGTAAAAATCTGCGTCATGCCGATTTTTCGCCCTAAAATTGTTTTATCCATTCTCTCACCCCCTCATCAAAGTTTGATTTCAATGTCCACACCCGCCGGGAGATCGAGACGCATCAAAGAATCAACAGTTTTGTTGGTGGGCTGCAAAATATCAATCAACCGTTTGTGGGTACGCATCTCAAATTGCTCGCGGGAATCCTTGTTTACATGGGGCGAGCGCAAAATCGTATAAATGTTTTTTTCCGTGGGAAGCGGAATGGGGCCTGATACTCTTGCCCCGGTTTTCTTGGCCGTTTCGACAATTTTAATCGCGCTCTGATCGAGGGACTTATGGTCGTAAGCCTTCAAACGAATGCGAATTTTTTTCTGTTTAGCCAACGTGTTTCCTCCTTTTCGTCCAAGTCGCAGCTTGAACAATTCTCCGCAGCAGTTCCCTCGCTCCGTTTTTTTCGTGCGAGCCATCTGCCGTGTCATCGCAAGGGCATAATGCCCTATATAAAGGCGGCGCGAACGCCGCCTTTATGTTTACAAGCTATGGTAACGTTTAAATTATTGTCAACCTTCGATTTCGGTTACGCGACCTGCGCCAACGGTATGACCGCCTTCGCGAATAGCGAAACGCAAACCTTTTTCGATAGCAATCGGGGTGATAAGTTCCACTTCCATCTCCACGTTATCGCCGGGCATAACCATTTCCGTGCCGGCAGGAAGTTTAACAACGCCGGTAACGTCGGTGGTGCGGAAATAGAACTGAGGGCGATAATTGGTGAAGAACGGAGTGTGACGGCCGCCTTCTTCCTTGGTCAAAACATAAACCTGAGCCTTGAATTTCGTATGAGGATGAATCGTGCCGGGTTTGGCAAGAACCTGCCCGCGCTCGATTTCTTTACGATCGATGCCGCGAAGAAGCGCGCCGATGTTATCGCCGGCCACCGCGCTGTCAAGCATTTTGCGGAACATCTCGATACCGGTGACAACGGTGCTCTTGGCCTCATCCTGCAAGCCGACGATTTCCACGGTTTCGTTGAGTTTCAACTCGCCGCGCTCCACACGACCGGTGGCCACAGTGCCGCGGCCGGTAATGGTGAACACGTCCTCGACAGGCATAAGGAAAGGTTTTTCGGTGTCGCGTTCGGGAGTGGGAATGTATTCGTCAACTTCCGCCATGAGTTTTTCGATGTTGGCTTTCTGCTCGGCATCGCCTTCCAACGCTTTAAGAGCCGAACCGGGAACAACAGGAATGTCATCGCCGGGGAAATCGTAGCTCGAAAGAAGCTCGCGAACTTCCATTTCCACCAATTCCAAAAGTTCGGGGTCATCGACCTGATCCACTTTGTTGAGGAACACGACGATAGCAGGAACGCCAACCTGACGGGCAAGCAAAATATGCTCGCGGGTCTGGGGCATAGGGCCGTCGGCGGCGGACACAACCAAAATTGCGCCGTCCATCTGCGCCGCGCCGGTAATCATGTTTTTAACATAGTCGGCGTGACCCGGGCAGTCAACGTGAGCATAGTGACGTTTTTCGGTCTCATACTCAACGTGAGCGGTGTTAATCGTGATGCCGCGTTCGCGTTCTTCGGGGGCTTTATCAATGTTGGAATAATCCTCAAACTGCGCCAAGCCTTTTTCCGAAAGAACTTTCGTGATTGCAGCGGTCAAAGTGGTCTTGCCGTGATCGACGTGACCGATAGTACCGATATTGACATGAGGTTTGGTTCGATCAAATTTCTGTTTTGCCATTTGTAATTTCCTCCCTTATTCGCCTTTGTTTTTGGCTATAACAGCGTCGGCGATATTCTTGGGAACTTCATCATAATGCGAAACTTCCATGGAATAATTTCCCCGACCCTGAGTTTTACTGCGTAAATCCGTGGAATAACCGAACATCTCGGAAAGCGGAACGAAAGCGTTGATAACCTGCGCCCCGTTGCGCGGTTCCATGCCGTCTATCCGGCCGCGCCGCGAATTTAAGTCGCCGATTACGTCGCCCATATATTCTTCGGGGACTATAACCTCAACTTTTACATAAGGTTCCAAAAGCACGGGGTTTGCTTTCTCCGCGCCGGCCTTAAAGGCCATGGAACCGGCAATTTTGAAGGCTGCTTCCGAGGAGTCAACCTCGTGGAACGAGCCGTCATAAACAATCGCTTTCACGTCAACAACGGGATAACCTGCCAAAACACCGGCCTCCATTGCTTGACGCACGCCGGCTTCGATAGGATTGATGTATTCCTTGGGTATTACGCCGCCGACGATTTTGTTTTCAAAGCTAAAGCCCTGCCCCGGTTCTTGCGGGATAAGCTCCAACCAGCAATGACCGTACTGACCGTGACCGCCGGACTGACGGACAAATTTGCCTTCGGCCTTGACGGATTTTCTGATGGTCTCGCGGTAAGCAACCTGCGGTTCGCCGACTTTGCAATCGACTTTGAACTCGCGAAGCATACGATCGACGATAATTTGCAAATGCAACTCGCCCATACCGGATATAATCGTCTGACCGGTTTCGGCATCGGTATGCACTTTGAACGTAGGATCTTCTTCCGCAAGTTTTTGAAGGGCAACGCCCATTTTCTCTTGGTCGTTCTTCGTGGATGGCTCCACCGCCACCGATATAACGGGATCCGGGAATTCCATGGACTCCAAGATAATCGAATTGTTCTCGTCGCACAATGTATCGCCGGTGGTCGTGTCTTTAAGGCCGACCGCCGCCGCTATGTCGCCGCTGTATACTGTATCGATTTCTTTACGGTTATTGGCGTGCATCTGCAAAATGCGACCGATTCTTTCCTTTTTGCCCTTGGTGGAGTTATACACATAAGAGCCGGATTTAAGCGTTCCCGAATACACGCGGAAAAAGGCCAGCTTACCGACGAAAGGATCGGTCATAATCTTAAAGGCCAAGGCCGAAAACGGTGCTTTGTCGTCGGAAGGACGGCTGTCCGTTTCGTTCGTGTCGGGGTTTACGCCCTGAATGGGCGGTATGTCCGTCGGCGCGGGCATATAATCCACAACGGCATCGAGCATGGGCTGAACGCCTTTATTGCGATAGGACGTGCCGCAGGTAACGGGACACATCTTGCAAGCTATGGTAGCTTTTCTTATCGCCGCTTTTATTTCTTCTTCGCTGACCTCTTCGCCGCCAAGATATTTTTCGGCAATGTCGTCGTCGAAGTCGGAAACAGCCTCCAAAAGTTTCTCGCGATACTCTTCGGCAATTTCCTTCATATCGGCGGGAATTTCCACCTCGTCGGCCACTTTGCCCAAATCGTCCTCATAAATTATGGCTTCCATTTTTATGAGATCGACAATGCCGACAAAAGTATCTTCCGCGCCGATAGGCAACTGCACGGGCACAGCATTGGCATGCAAACGTTCCTTCATCATCTTTATGACGTTGAAGAAATCTGCGCCGGTTATGTCCATTTTATTGACATACGCCATACGCGGAACGTTATACTTTTCCGCCTGCCGCCATACCGTTTCCGTCTGTGGCTCAACGCCGCCTCTGGCGGTTAAAACCGCCACCGCGCCGTCAAGCACTCGTAAGGAACGCTCAACTTCAACCGTGAAGTCCACGTGTCCCGGCGTATCAATGATATTGATACGATGACCTTTCCAATGGCAGGTGGTTGCGGCGGATGTTATCGTTATGCCGCGTTCCTGTTCTTGAACCATCCAGTCCATGGTGGCTGCGCCGTCATGAACTTCGCCGATTTTGTGGTTTATTCCCGTGTAGAAGAGGATGCGCTCCGTAGTCGTCGTTTTACCGGCATCAATGTGAGCCATAATGCCGATATTGCGAGTTTTTTCAAGCGAAAACTCTCTTGCCACTTTTTATTTCTCTCCCCATGCTCACCAACGATAATGTGCAAACGCCTTGTTGGCCTCTGCCATTTTGTGAGTGTCTTCTTTCTTTTTTATGGCTGCGCCGGTATTGTTGGCGGCATCCATAAGCTCCGCCGAAAGACGCGCATCCATGGTTTTTTCGCCGCGAAGACGCGCATAATTGACGAGCCAACGAATCCCAAGCGTCATGCGCCGATCAGGGCGAACCTCGACAGGCACTTGATAATTCGCGCCGCCCACGCGACGAGCGCGTACTTCCAAAACAGGCATAACATTTTTTAAGGCAGTTTCAAAAACCTCCAACGGGTCTTTGCCGGTTTTGTCGCGAATGGTGTCAAAAGCATCGTACACCACCCGTTGAGCAACGCTCTTCTTGCCGGACAACATAACCTTGTTTATAAATTTCGTAACCGTTTTGGAATGATAAACCGGATCGGGTAGCACATCCCTTTTGGGTACAGAACCTTTTCTTGGCATATCATAACCTCCTCACCTAACGGTTCACAGCAACATCAATTCTGTTTATAACCGTTTATTTATTTTTTCTTGGCGCGCTTTGCTCCGTATTTGGAACGAGCCTGATTTCGCTCGGCAACGCCTGCGGTATCCAAAGAACCGCGAATGATATGATAGCGGACACCGGGCAAATCCTTGACACGACCGCCGCGAATAAGAACAACGCTGTGTTCCTGGAGATTGTGTCCAATACCCGGAATGTATGCCGTGACTTCTATGCTGTTAGTGAGTCGTACACGCGCAACCTTACGCAAAGCGGAGTTAGGTTTTTTCGGCGTAGTCGTGTAAACACGAGTGCATACGCCGCGCTTTTGCGGACAATTTTTTAATGCAGGAGCAGTAGATTTATCTTCAAGACTCTTTCTGCTCTTTCTTACCAACTGATTTATTGTAGGCATATCATCTACCCCCTTCCCAATCCTTGTGTGCGCCGCGCCTTTATTCATTCATGCGGACGCGGCCGAAACAAAATACTTCGTAATATTAGCACCACGAAAAATCATTGTCAATACTTATTTTTGGCGGTTTTTAATACACACCTTTCCTTGCGTGTCATAAAATAAAAAAACCTACATAGG
>CAJOQC010000270.1 GCA_905236785.1 uncultured Selenomonadaceae bacterium | reverse complement strand
CCGGAACTGGTGAAAGAATACGATTTGCCCGGCACAATAACCAAAGATTTCGGCTCCATGTGGGAGGCTCTTATATACCATGAGGACGTTATGCGCTATCAGTCCAGCATGGCGGCTATCATCGGGCGGACAAAGGACGAACACCGCATCGAATATCGGGTAAAGAACAAGGACGGCGAATACGGTTGGGTGCTGTGTAACGGCATTATCGGCAAGGACGAGGCCGGCGAACCCAATTTGTTCGTCGGGGTCATCACCAAAATGGACAGGCAGGTTCGCGCCGACCCGGTGACGGGTCTGCTTAACCGCTACGCCTTTGAAACGGAGCTTGAGTACACCGCCAAACGCATGGAAGAAGATGGCGAAACCGGCGCGATTATCATAATCGGCCTTGATAATTTTCAAATTCTCCAGGACAACAGCTACGACTCCCACACCGGGGATATTGCCCTGCGGGAGATTGGGCGCAACCTCGGCAATGTTTTGCCCACCCATCTGAACCTTTACAAATTGGACGGGGAGCGTTTCGGCATAATTTGGCCTCATACCTTCCGCGAAGAAATCGAGATTATTTTCTACAGCATACAAATCTGCCTGCGGGAAATGAAGGAAACCAACGAAAAAGTTTTCTTCTCCGCCTCGGCGGGGGTGGTGTTCTACCCCGAATCCGGCACAAAAGCGGGGCTTTTGCAAAAATACGCCAAAGCCTCCCTTGACATGGCGCAACAGAACGGCCGCGAACAGCTTAACTTCTTCTCGCCCGCAGAATACAAAAAATGGATGCAGTTTATCAACCTGCAGCGTTCCTTCGAGGACAGCATTGAACGGGGTTGCGAGGGCTTTTTGCTCTATTACCAACCCCAAGTTGACGCCAAAACCGGCAAACTTTTGGGTTGCGAGGCTCTGCTTCGTTGGCAGGAGCCGGACGGGGAGATTATTTCCCCCATCGTCTTTATCCCCATTTTGGAGAGGACGCGGCTCATTATCCCCGTGGGGCGTTGGGTGGTGAACGAGGCCATAAAGACCTGCAAGAAATGGCAGGAACATCAGCCGGGGTTTGAAATAAGCATAAATGTGTCCCTGTGCCAGCTTGAAAACTACGATTTCCACGCCTGCGTGGAGGAGGCCATACAGCAATACGACTTAGACCCCCGCCTTCTCACCTTGGAGCTTACGGAGAGCCAAAGCGTATCTAATTGGGATTTTGTCAACGAGCAGTTCGGCTATTTCCGCGAAATGGGCGTAAAGATAGCCATGGACGATTTTGGCGTGGGCTATTCTTCCTTGGGTCTGTTGAAGAATTTCAACTGCGACATAATAAAGGTTGACAAGGTTTTTGTGGACGACATCATCGTCAGCGAGTTTGACCGCAAACTTGTTAAGTACACGGTGCAACTTTGCCAAAGCATCGGCATGGTGGTCTGCATCGAGGGCGTCGAGGAGAAAGAGGCCTATGAGTACTTAGCTCATGAATGTAACGCGGACATGATACAAGGTTTTTACTTCGGCCGCCCCGAGCCGGAGGACGTGTTTGTCCGCAGGTTTTCCATGGACGTGCAACGGGGATAAAAAAGCCCGTCGTGCCTATTGGCGCGGCGGGTGATTTTTTTATGGCAACGCTTTTACCCTCCCATAAAGAAAGCCAAGACCTCCACCCACACGCGGGCAAAAAAATTAAACCCACGAGGCACGGTATCGGCGTAGACCACCGCAGTGTCGCCGATTTCCTTGCCATCGTAGGTTATCACTATCCGCCCCGCCTTGTCCCCCTTTTTGACGGGGGCTTCCGTAAATTGGGGCATATCGTACCGCCATGCGTATTTTTCGCCCTTTTCGCCGTCAACAAGGGGGAAATACACGTCCCCCGTGGGGACGACAAAGGCTCGATAGTCTGTGCCGCCCCGCAGGAACACCGCCCGTTTGGTGCGGTTTCGCTCAAAAGCTTTTTTCATTTTCACATGGGAAAAACCGTAATCAAGCATCTTTTCGGCGTCGTTAAACCGCTCGTCGGCGGTGGGAGCCCCCATTACAACGGCGATGAGTTTTACCCCGTGACGCTCCGCCGAGGTCGCAAGGCAACCCCCCGCCGCTCGTGTCCAGCCGGTCTTTATCCCCGTCATGCCTCGGTAACGCCCCAAAAGTTTGTTGGTGTTATGCACAACGGAAATTTTATCCGGCGGGTACACGAACCGCACCGGCGCGCTCTCCGTGGACACAATATCGCGAAAAACCGGGTTTTGCATACAATAGCGGGCGATTTTGGCCATATCCGCCGCCGTCGAATAATGATGTATATCCGGCAGGCCGTTTGGGTTGGCAAAATTGGTGTCCGTGCAACCTATCTCCTTGGCCTTTTCGTTCATTCGCCGGGCAAAGGCCGCCACCGAACCGTCCATATGCTCCGCCAAGGCCACCGCCGCCGCATTGTCGCTGACAAGCATCATGCCCGTCACCATGTTTATCATGGTGAGTTGCTCCAACGGCGCAATGCCTATGTTGGAGGATTCTGTCCCCGCCGCCGTCTCCGACATGGCCACGGGGCTGTCTTGGCGCATATTTTCTAAGGCCAGAACCGCCGTCATCATCTTGGTCATGCTGGCGGGGAAACGCCGCGCCTCGGGCTTTTTCGCCCAAACAACCCTGCCCGTGGTTTCTTCTATGAGTATCGCCGCCGAAGCGCTGACCTGCGG
>CAJOQC010000269.1 GCA_905236785.1 uncultured Selenomonadaceae bacterium | reverse complement strand
GCTTAAATCAGCCCTCCTCTTGGAGGAGGGTGTCGGCGTAGCCGACGGGAGGAGGTATAAAAGCGAGTTTTTAGAGATGCCCTAAAGTTTTTTTCTCTTTTTCTTTTGCTTCTTTTCTTTTTCTCTTTCTTTGAAAAGAAAGAGAAAAAGAAAAGAAAGTCAGTTTCTCTTAAATCATGTTGTTCTTAATCATATATTCGGCGATTTGCAAGGCGTTCAGCGCCGCGCCTTTTCGTATTTGATCGCCGCACACCCAGAAATTGAGCGCGTTGTCGGCGGAATAATCCACCCGCAGCCGCCCAACTTCCACCTCGTCCCGCCCGGAAGTGAAAAGGGGCATGGGGTATTCCATTTCGGCGGGGTTGTCCCTTAGGATAACGCCGGGGAATTTGCCCAGAGCCTCCCGCGCTTGGGTTAAGGTTATTGGGGACAAAAATTCCACGTTGACGGACTCGGCATGGCTGCGGTACACCGGCACGCGAACGGTGGTGGCCGTAATCTTCAGCGTGTCGTCCCCCATGATTTTCTTAGTCTCGTCAATCATCTTCATTTCTTCTTTGGTATAAAGATTGTCCTTAAATACGTCAATCTGCGGAATCAGGTTAAAAGCAATTTGATAATGTTTGGGCAGGGACGCGCCGGGCAAAATCTTTGCCGTCACCTCTTCGCCCTTTACTATTTCCTCAACCTGTTCCTCAAGTTCCGCCATTGCCTCTTTGCCGCCGCCCGATACCGCCTGATAGGTGGAAACCACAATGCGGCGGATTTTTGCAACGTCATAGAGAGGTTTTAAGGCCATGACCATTATTATGGTCGAACAGTTGGGGTTGGCGATTATTCCCTTGTGTTTTTTTATGTCCTGGGGGTTTACCTCCGGCACCACCAAGGGGACATCCTTATCCATTCTAAAGGCACTGGAGTTGTCTATGACCACCGCGCCGGCTTTCACCGCCGCCGGCGCAAATTCCTTGCTGGCCGCGCCGCCGGCAAAAAGGGCAATGTTAACGCCTTCAAAGGAATCATTGGTTGTTTCTTCCACGGTGTAGTCTTTGCCCATAAAATTTATTATTTTGCCCGCCGAACGTTTCGATGCCAAAAGTTTTAATTCCCCAAAGGGAAATTTCCGCTCCTCGATAAGCCGCAAAAACTCCTGCCCCACTGCGCCCGTCGCGCCCAATATCGCTACTTTGTAATTTTTCATGCAAATTTTCCTTTTTTTATACCAACAATTTATCCAAGCCCACGGTTAAGCCTTTCAGCGAGCGCACCTTTTTGCAGGCCAAAAGCACGCCGGGCATGAAAGATTCGCGATTGTAAGAATCATGCCGAATGGTGAGGGTCTGCCCCAAACCGCCGAATATAACCTCTTGATGCGCCACCAAACCGGGCAAGCGGACGCTGTGAATACGCATACCGTCGTATTCTGCGCCCCGTGCATGGGGCAAAGTTTCCTTTTCGTCCTCGTGACCTTGACGGAAGGATTCGCGGGTTTTCTTTATCATTTCGGCAGTCTGTATCGCCGTGCCGGAAGGAGCGTCCAATTTTTCGTCGTGGTGCAGTTCGATAATCTCCGCATGGGGCATATATTTGGCCGCTTTCTGCGCCATTATCATCATCAGCACCGCGCCGACGGCAAAATTCGGCGCGATAAACGCCGGGGTGTCATGTTCTTGCGTCAGTTTTTCTATGGTTTGTCTGTCCTCTTCCGTCAGCCCCGTGGTGCCTATCACCGGGGAAACTTTCCGCTCAAGGGCGGCGCAAGCATTCTTGAACACCGAATCCGGGCGGGTAAAGTCCACCATTACATCCGGCTTGTGGGCGTCGATGGCTTCTTTAAGGCTTGAGGTTACGGATATGCCGCACATTCCGCGCCCGATTAACTCCCCCACGTCAAGACCGCCCCGCAAATCAACCGCCGCCACCAGTTCTAAGTCGTCGTCGTCCAAGACCGCTCCCAATACCGTTTGACCCATGCGACCGTACGCGCCGTTTACCAATACTTTAATCAACTTTCTTCACTCCGTTTACGATGTTATTGCCCATGCACTTCTTTTATTACTTTCTTTTCGCTCTTGCCCAAGACCCAGCCCAAGACTTTGGCCTCGGCATAAAGCATGGCTATTTGTTCCCGTTTTTCCGGGCTGTTGTCGCTTATCATTTTAAGCTCGCGATATTCTTGCCGCTTCAGGTTGTATCGCGCCGTTATTTCGGCGGGGCTTCGCACCTTTTCCACGGTGCTTAGGCTCTCGATAATTTCCTTGCCCGCCTCAAGGCGTTTGGGGGCGCGCATTTCCTTTTTGTCCGTCACCATGGCAATCACCTTCTCTCGGTGAGAGTAGCCTTATGAGACACATTTATGCGGCCTTTCTCGTCAATCTCCGTCACTTTCACCGTCAGTTGATCGCCCACTTGCACTGCGTCCTCGATTTTTTCCACTCTGCGCCGCGAAATTTGCGATATATGGCAAAGCCCTTCCTTGCCGGGCAAAACCTCCACAAACGCGCCGAACTTCATAAGGCGCGTCACTTTGCCGGTATAAATTGCGCCCACTTCCACGTCCCGCACAATATCCTCAATCATGCGGATGGCTTCTTCCATGCTCTTTACGTCCGCAGAGGACACAAACACGTTGCCGTCCTCATGAATATCCACGGTAACGCCGGTGTCGTCGATAATCTTCTTGACCACCTTGCCCCCCGTGCCGATGACTTCGCGAATTTTGTCAATGGGAATGGTGATTGTCCGCACCCGGGGCGCGTAGGGCGACAAATCCGCCGCAGGTTTGTCGATAACTTCCAGCATTTTGCCAAGGATAAAAGCGCGGCCGCGTTTGGCCTGGGCAAGAGCGTCGGACAAAATTTCCCGCGAAAGCCCATCCACCTTAATATCCATTTGAATGGCGGTTACGCCTTCCGTTGTCCCCGCCACCTTAAAGTCCATGTCCCCCAAGGCATCCTCCATGCCTTGAATGTCCGTTAAAATCGTATATTTATCCCCGTCTTTTACCAAGCCCATGGCAACGCCGGACACGGGGCGTTTAATGGGTACGCCCGCTTGCATAAGCGAAAGGGTGCTGCCGCAAACGCTACCCATGGAACTTGAGCCGTTGGACTCTAAGACCTCCGACACCAAACGCACGGTGTAGGGAAAATCTTCCACCTTCGGCACAACGGGAACAAGCGCCCGCTCGGCCAAAGCCCCATGGCCGATTTCCCGCCGCCCGGGGCCGCGAGCGGGGCGCGCCTCCCCAACGCTGTAGCCGGGGAAATTGTACTGGTGGATATAATGTTTCGTAGTCTCAGGCCCAAGTCCGTCGATGATTTGCTCGTCGCCGATAGGTCCAAGAGTGGTTATGGTAAGCACCTGCGTTTGACCGCGGGTGAAAAGCCCCGAACCATGAGCGCGGGGCAAAATGCCCACTTCGCAGGATATGGGGCGCACTTCGTCGGTAGCGCGGCCGTCGGGGCGGATTTTTTCATGGGTTATCATGCGTCGCACAATTTCTTTGGTAAGTTTGTGGAACACATAGCCGATTTCCTTTTCCGTTTCCGGGTATTCGGCCAAAATCTGTTCGGTGATTTCTTCTTTCACGGCGGATACTGCCGCATCCCGCGCAAGTTTATCCGGGTTTCTGACGGCGGCGTTTAATTTTTCGGCGGCCAATTCCCGAACCTTTGCGTCGATTTCTTCCGGCACGGCAAAGAGCTTCACCGCCGCTTTTTCCTTGCCGCAGGCCGCCACAATTTCGTTTTGGAACGCCACGATTTTCTTTATCTGTTCATGCCCAAAAAGTATGGCATCGAGCATAACTTCTTCGGGCAGTTCGTTTGCCCCGGCTTCCACCATCATCACGGCATCCATGCTGCCGGCAACAGTCAGATTAAGTTCGCTTACTTCCCGTTCTTTTTCCGTGGGGTTAATGATAAAGTTGCCGTCAATTCGCCCCACGCGCACGGCGGCGATAGGCCCGTCAAAGGGAATGTCGCTTATTGAAAGAGCGCAGGACGCTCCAATCATGCCTAAAAGTTCCGGCTCGTTATCTTGGTCTACGGACAACACCGTGGCAATAACCTGCACGTCGTTGCGAAACCCCTCGGGGAACAGAGGCCTAATCGGGCGGTCAATGAGGCGACTGCACAGAATGGCGTGTTCGCCGGGTCTGCCCTCGCGTTTTATAAAACCGCCGGGAATTTTGCCCGCCGCATACATTTTTTCTTCAAAATCCACGGTAAGCGGGAAAAAGTCCACGCCTTCCCTGGGTTCAGCGGACATGGTGACCGCCGTCAACACCACCGTGTCCCCGTAGCGCACCCACACCGCGCCGTTGGCCTGTTTGGCGAGCTTGCCCGTTTCTATGGTCAACTTGCGACCGCCAAGCTCCGTTTCAAAACTGTGCATTAAATCTGCCTCCTATGATATATCGCCTTTTTATTCTCAAAAGATATTTTATTCGACGATATTTTTTATAATCCTGCAAGGGCTGTTGCGTCTGTGGCAAAACATAAATAAATGTTGCGGCTGCCGCCAAAACGACGAGCCGCAACATTTATTACAAAGCCTTTTAATGTGATTATTTCCAAACAGCTTTCATAAGCTCGCGATAGTTTTCGTTTAAGTAGTTTATTACAACGTCGAACATAAGATAAATCGTGTCGCCGTTTAAGTCATCGTTTTCTATCACGGTGCAGAAGTCAACAAGCAAATTGTTCTCTTCGTTGAAGTAAAGTTTGAAGGGTTTATACTTGCTGTTTTGTTCGTTGACAATGCCAAGAACTTCGGCGCGATTTTCTTCCGTCAATGCCTTGGGGGAAATTTGCACCCGAACCACGGCAAACACGCTGTTGTCAAGAATTAAAACAGTAGGCAAACGTTGCCCTTCAACGGTGATGTATGAGCGAAAAACCGCCGTGCCGCGTTCGTCGCCCTCAATCTCCTCCGTCTCAAAAACGTGTATTTCCTTTTCGTTAAGATAGTTTTGGAATTTTTCTGCTTTTGCGTTCATTTAAGGAATATCCTTTCTTTTAATGTTTCATGCGTCCCGCCGAAAAATCTTCGGCGGGACTTTTTTTATTGTCAAATTATCAACTCTCAACGGTTATTTCTTCGTCCGTTGCCTCGGTTGCAACCGCGTTCACGGGAGTTTCCGTTTCGCGAGCCACTTTAATATTACCACCATAGTTAAGAATTGACAAGTACGGACTTACGAAGAAGGGCATCTTCCGCTCTTGACGCTCCCGCATCATGTCAAGGACGCTGTAAGTGTTGTAATAGTACGCGCCGTGAATGTTGCGATAACGATGCGCCTCGATAAGAATTGCATCCTCCGTGCCGACCCAACCGTCAGATGAAAGGCCGAAGTTCATTCCGTAGTTGTTGGCGTAGGAAACACCCAAATTGTTCCAATAGACGAGCCGTTCGCCGTCGTGGGTCGGGGTGCGCCCATAAAGAGCCATATCCGTCACGTTGTTGCCGGTCTTAATCTTGTCGATGGCCGTCATATCGGTGACGTTGTAATCGCCTTCGTCAAAGTGAACGTCGCCGCGGTTCGCCCAAAGCTGGGTAAAGACCGTGCCGTCGGCGGACTGCACGCTGTCAACGGTGATTGCGCCGTCAATGGTCTTTGCGCCCTTTGCGCCGTGGGGCGTAACCACCAAGGGAACGCCGCCCGATGTCAGTGCCTGCTCGGATTTTACGCCGTTAGACACATTTGCGGGGGTGACTTTTATCGTGCCGATGGGCAGGTAATTGCCGCCCAAGGTGATGTCCGCCGTGTCAAATCCGCTGTTGTTGGCGGCCACCGTGCCTATTTTCGTGGATTCCGTGTTGTCATCAAGGAGTATGACAACCGCCTTGCCCTGGGCGGTGTTTAGGTACAAATCGCCGCTGTTGAGGCCGATATGCACCGTTTCGTCCGCCGTCACGTCGTTGGCCGTGGCGTCGCCCGCGCCGCTGATGTTAATTGTGGCGTTGTCGCCCGCCGCCGCGTCATGCATCTTGATGTCGCCGTATTCGGTGGAGGCGTTTACGCTCTCCGGCGAATATACGTCGCGGTCGAAGAACACGCCGCCTTTGTTGTTGTCATTGGCAGTTACGCCGCGAGTTCCCCAAACATGGTCGGTTACATGAAGATCGCCGTTTTTGCCGTTTAAGTTGGCGTAGCCCCCCGCGACAATCATGCCGTTATGGTCGATGATGATGTTCATGCCCGTTTCGTCGGGTATGTATTCCTTTGCCTTGGCGGTCAAATTGATGTCGCCCTTCTCCGTCGAAGTCATGCCGTAGACGAAGATTTTGCCGTTGTTGGCCGTAAGGTCAACATTGTTCTTTGCCGTCACGGTTTCAACATTCGGCCCGTTGTCGCCTATGTAGATGTTGCCGTTTTCAACCGTCCCGTTAATGCTATCGCCGGCCGTCAGCGTGTGGCCGATGTCAAGTGTGCCGGAGGCTATTGTCATGTTTATCGTGCCGTCGGTGCTGGTCACGGAATGACCCACCACAATGTCGCCTTCGTTGGTGCTTAAGTTGATGTCGCCGCCCGTTTCAACGTCGGTGTCAAAGTACAGGCTGCCCTTTCCTTCGACTTTGCCGACGATTTCGGTGACGGCGCGGACGCGGTCGGAGACGTGCAAGTCGCCGTTTTTCACGGTGAGGGTTGCCGCCTTGCCGGAGTCAATGACCCCGTTATGGTCAAGGACGATGTTTTGCCCGTCCTCGCCTTCCACATACTCGTCGGCCGCCGCATACATATTGATGTCGCCCGTGGCCGTGGAGGTCTTGCCGTGTACCAAAATGTTACCAAGGTTCGTGCTGAGGTTTACTTCGCCTTGGGCAGTTATGGTTTCAACGTCCGGGCCGTTGTCGCCGATATTTATGTCGCCGTTCCCGGTCTTGATGTTAATGTCGCCCGTGGCTGCGGTTACGGTCTTGGTTATGTTCACACTGCCCTTATCAAGCTCAATGTAAACATTGTCCCCGGCCACAACGTCGCCGTCGTAGTCGTTGCCGATCGAAACCTCAAGGTTGTTGCCGTAGATATTTACATCGTTGCCGGCCACAACGTCCGCGCCGATAGTAAGGAAATTAACTTTTTCGACGCCCGTGTTGTCGCCTGCGGCATCCGCCAAAACAGCCTCGTTTTCGTTTATGCTTTCCCCCGAAGTCGAGAGGAAGTTTATCGACTTATCCGCAACTATGTTTGCGCCCACGGTAATGTCGCCGTCGCCGTTGACCAGCACCGTCGAACCGCCGGATGCTACGTTTGCGCCGATTGTTATGTCGCCTTCGCCCGTAAGGAGCGCGATGTCGTCGGTACGCGCCGTTATGCTGTGGCCAACATCAATGTCGCCTTTGTCCGTGGCTGCGGTGACGCCGCCGCCCACGTTCACGCTGTCGTCAAAGTAGATGCTGCCTTGGGTGGTTATGTCTGCCGTAAGGTCGCGTTTGGCTTTTATTCTGTCCGTTACATGAATGTCGCCGTTTCTTCCTATGAGGCTGATGTCGCGTCCGGAATCAAGTTCGCCGTTCTGCCCGATGATGAAGTCGCCGTTTTCAAGGCCGGACATATAAGTGTTCTTGCCGGCTTTCATCAATATATCGCCCTTATCGGTGGCGGTTCTGCCGTATACGGTCACTTTGCCGAGGTCGGTTTCAAGGTTCACATTATCCGCCGCCGTCACGGTGTTCACCGACGGGCCGTTATTGCCGATTAGGATATTGCCGGATTTTGTTTTGGCCGTCACGCTGTCGTCTGTGGAGCGTGCGGATTTTAATATGCTGATGTCGCCGCCGCCCGATGTCATAACAACCGCGTCGTTGCCTAGCACCGCGCCGAGGTCGGTGGTTTTGTCGCCCACGGTGATGTTGCCAAGGGAGGTGTCAAGGGTTACTTTCTTCGCCGCCGTCACGTCCGCGCCGATGTCGATGTTGCCGCCGTAGGTCTGGGCGAAAATGTTTTCCGTTTCGGCGGTCACGTTGTCGCCGATGCCAATGTCGCCGCGTTCGTTTACTTTAAGGGTTACGTCTTTGTAAGCCGTCACGTCCGCGCCCACGGTGATGCCGCCAACGTTCGTTTCGGCGGTTACGTTCTCCGTATGGGAGGTAACATTGTCATTTATGCTTATATAGCCGGAGCCGGTCTTTAGCAAAACATCGTCCATGGCCGTCACGCTACCGACGCCGCTGCCGCCTATGTCGATATTGCCGACGGAAGTTTGCGCCGTAACTGTTTCCTTCTCCGAAGTAACGTTCCCCGTTATGACAATATTGCCCGTGTCCGTGGTGAGCGACACTTCGTTTGCCGCCGTCACGTCGCCGCCTTCTTCGTTGCCCACGAAAATGTGGCCGGTGTCGGTGGTGGCGTTTACCGCGCCCGCTTCAGAAGTTACGCTGTCGTTTACGGAGATGTTGCCCTCCGTCGTTGTGAGGTTAATGTCCTTGTTGGCGGTTACGTTGCCAAGGCCGCTTGTGCCAACGCCAATGTCCCCCGTGTGGGTGGTGGCGTTGATTTCGTCGTTCGCGGAGGTCACGTTCCCCGTTACGGTTATGTTGCCCGTGTTCGTAGTAAGGTTAATCGCCTCTTGCGCCGATACGTCGCCGCCTTCTTCGTTGCCCACGGAAATGTTGCCGGTGTCGGTGGTGGCGTTTATCGCTCCCGTTTTAGAAGTTACGTTGTCGTTTACGGAGATGTTGCCCTCCGTCGTTGTCAGCGTTATGTCCTTGTTGGCGGTCACGTTGC
>CAJOQC010000268.1 GCA_905236785.1 uncultured Selenomonadaceae bacterium | reverse complement strand
CCTGCGATATTTGGCAAAACATGATGAAAAAGTATTCTTAATGAGCTTGTGCCGGTCATTTTAGCGGCTTCCATATAGGGGAGGGATCGAATGGTCAGCGTCAGCCCCCGCGACACCCGGGCGTATTTGGGCCAGCCGATGACGGCTAAAGCCAACGCCGCGTTAAAAAGGCCGCCTCCCAACGCCGCCGACGCCGCAATGGCAAAAACCATTTGCGGAAAGGCCAAGAACACATCCGACAGACGCATTAAAAACGTGTCCGCCCTCCCTCCGGCATAACCGCATATCGCGCCGATAAAACTACCTACGGAGGTGATTGTAAAAAGCAACAACAACGAGGCGCATAAAGTGGTTTGCGAACCCATAATCACGCGGGAAAACAAATCACGCCCGTAACGATCGGTGCCCAAAATATTGACGGTGTTTGGCGGGGAAAGCGCATCTTTTAAGTCTTGGGCGTAGGGGTCATGGGGCGTAAGAAAGGGCGCAAAAATTGCAACGACAAGCACCAAAGCCGTTAATAACAGATACGGGGCAAGAGCGCGGAACCCGGGGGACAGCTGGATTTTCAAACTTCGTCACCTCCACTGCTGTAACGCACCCGTGGGTCAAGATAGTGATAAGTCAAATCCGCCAAAAGATTCATAACCACATATATTACGGACATCCACACCACATAAGCTTGAATAAGGGGATAATCGCGGGACAAAATAGCGTCCACGGCCATTTTGCCTACGCCGTCCCACATGAATATGGTTTCTACGATGGCCGTTCCCCCCAACAGCGACCCCATGGAAAGAGCCAACAGGGTTATAATCATTATCATTGTTGAAGGCAAAACGCTTTTGGTGAGAATAACAAAGTCCGATATTCCCCGTGATTTTGCTGCCGTAACGTATGGTTTAGATAATTCGTCTAACACTACGGCGCGAATTTGCCGCGTGTACTTTGCCCCCATGGCAATGCTTAAAGTTAAGGTGGGAAGCACCAAACTCCGCAAATCCCCCGAAACTCCCATTATTGGCAACAAACCAAGTTGCAGAGCAAAAACATAAATGAGTACAAGCGCAACGAAAAAATTTGGCAAGGAGTTCCCGATAAAAGTGAGGGCGCGTATTCCATAGTCTGTTCGGCTGTTTTGTCGCACTGCCGCAATAATGCCCAGGGGAACGGAAAAAAGCACCGTAAGAACCACGGAGGAGAGCATAAGAAGCACCGTGGCAGGCAATTTGGCGGCAAAGGTTTCAAAAACCAATTTCCCCGAAATGTACGACCTGCCCATGTCGCCGGTGGCCACACCACGCAACCAACGACCGTACTGTTCCCAAAAAGGCTTATCAAGCCCCAGTTCGGCTCGCTTGGCGGCCTTTACTTCCTCGCTTACCGCGCCTGTTCGTTCGTACATAATGTCAACTGCATCGTCGGCGGTAAAACGCATCATGCCAAAGGTCAAAAATGTAATGCCGACAAGTATGGGCAACAGTTGAATTAAACGGTTAATGACATATTTTGTCACGGATTGTTACCCCGCAATAAAAAAGAATTGTCGAAAATATTTTTCTCACTTATTCATTCTAAAGGAAACGTTACATAAAAATAAGCCCCCCCAGGGGGGCTAAATAAAAATTTTCTTTTGTTAATACTGTCCTGCCCTTGACAATTTTCTTCTTTTATTTATAATTTCCCCTTGTAGCGGCATTATAACATTATATTTACGAAAGGAATGATTTAATGAAGATTGTCGGGTTAAGCGACGGCGAAGTTGCCGAATCTCGCCAAAAGTACGGCAGCAACTCGATTACCGAGCAAGTGTCCGAAACCTTTTGGCAGAAACTTTTAGGGAACTTTGAAGACCCCATTATAAAAATTCTGTGCGTCGCCCTCGTCATCAACGTGATTTTTGCCGTAATGGGCAAAGCCGAATGGTACGAAACCGTGGGCATCGCCTTGGCGGTTATCTTGGCCACCTTCGTTTCCACATACTCCGAATACCAAAACGAAAACGCTTTTAAGAAACTTCAGGAAGAGGCATCTCTTATAAAGTGTAAGGTATATCGTAACGGCGCATTGGCGGAAATATCCATTGACGACATTGTGGTGGGGGATTACGTCCTTTTGCAACTTGGGGATAAAATCCCCGCCGACGGCGTGGTGGTTGACGGCGCGGTGCAAGTAGATCAATCGGTGCTAAACGGCGAAGCCAAAGAAGCGGAGAAAATACCCGCCCCCGAAGGCGACACCGAAGCGGCAAACAGCACGGATTTTCTAAATAAACACAAAGTATTTAGGGGGTCTGTCATCGTTGACGGCAACGCCGTCTTTAAGGTGTCCACCGTGGGGGACAAAACCGTTTACGGCGGCATCGCCGGCGAACTTCAGACCGACGAAGACCGGGAAACTCCCCTAAAAATAAAACTTGGGCAACTTGCCGACCAAATAAGCAAGTTCGGCTACATAGGCGGCGTTGCCATTGCCGTTGCCTTTATGTTCCAGCGTATTGTCATTCACAACGGTTTTGACGGCGACAAAATCGCCGCTTATTGCGCCGATTGGATGAACCTCGGCACTACGGCGGTTGATGCGGTTATGCTTGCGGTTATCATTATCGTTATGGCCGTGCCGGAGGGGCTTCCCCTTATGATAGCCATTGTTTCGGCGCAGAACATGGGCAAGATGTTAAAAGACAACGTTCTTGTCCGCAAAATATCCGGCATCGAAACGGCGGGCAGCTTAAACTTGCTCTTTTCCGACAAGACCGGCACAATAACCAAAGGTCAGCTTGAGGCCGTGACTTTTGTTGACGGCGCGGGCAAAGAAGTTTCCTCCTTCGGCGAATTGTCAGCCGCCATGCAAAAACTCGTCAATCTTTCCGTGCGCTACAACACCAGCGCGGTTATCTCCGGCGGCGAGGCGGTGGGCGGCAACGCCACCGAGCGAGCTATTTTCGGTTTTACCGCCGGAAAAAGCGAAGAGCTTAACCTTAAAGTTACGGGTTCTTTGCCCTTTAACAGCAAGAACAAATATTCACTGACCACTGTTAGCGGCGAATATAACCTCACTCTTGCCAAGGGCGCGCCGGAAAAACTCCTGTCCCGTTGCTCCTTCTACTACGACGAAGCGGGGCAAAAACAACCGCTGAAGGACACTGCGCCCATTACGGAGAAAATCGACGCTTTGGCGGCGCGGGCAATTCGCGTTTTGGCTCTTGCAACCTACGAAGGAACTGCCGCCGAAGAATTGCCGGAGAGCGGGCTGATTTTCGTGGGCATCGTGGGCATTCGCGACGAAGTGCGCCCCGAATCCATAGACGCTATCCGCGAAGTTCACAGCGCGGGCGTGCAGGTCGTCATGATTACCGGCGACAGGCAGGACACGGCTTCCGCCATAGCGCGTGAAGCCGGGCTTTTGACGAAAGACACGGACATTGTTTGGACAAGCGCGGAGCTTGGGGAAAAATCCGACGACGAAGTAAAAGCAAATCTTAAAAACCTGCGCGTGGTGGCTCGCGCTCTTCCAAGCGACAAGAGTCGCTTGGTGCGCTTGGCGCAGGAAATGAATTTGGTGGTGGGCATGACCGGCGACGGCGTGAACGATTCACCAGCCCTTAAACGCGCCGACGTGGGCTTTGCCATGGGCGGCGGCACGGAGGTTGCCAAGGAAGCCAGCGAAATTGTCATTTTGGACGACAATTTCCATTCAATCGAGCGAGCCATACTTTATGGACGCACAATATTTAACAGCATAAGAAAGTTTATCATCTTCCAGCTCACCATAAACGTGGGTGCGGTGCTTATATCCTTTGCCGCGCCGCTCCTTGGCATTGAGCATCCCTTGTCCATTACGCAGATTTTGTGGGTCAACCTCGTTATGGACACATTGGCGGCTTTGGCCTTTGGCGGCGAGCCGGCATTGCAACGCTATATGCAGGAAAAACCCAAGACCCGGGACGAACACATCATCAGCAAGTATATGTATTCGGCAATCGGCACGGGGGCGGCATGGTCTTTTGTTCTCAGCATGGTGTTTATCCTCACGGACTTTGCCAAGAGCCAGTTCCGCCCGGAAACCAACGGCGAATCCTATTTGCTCACCGGCTTTTTCGCCTTCTTTATCTTCATGGCGGTGTTTAACGCCTTCAACGCCCGCACCGAAAAAATCAATCTATTTGACAACATCGGCGGCAACCCCGGCTTCTTGCGGGTTATGGGCTTAATAGTTGCGGTGCAAATAGCCATGACCTACTTAGGCGACAAAATTCTCCGTTGCTACGGTCTGACCGGCGGCGAATGGGCGTTTGTGATCGCCATGGCCTTTACGATTGTTCCCGTTGACCTAATCCGCAAAACTTTGGTGGGCGGCGGCAATTCGTAAGCGCATCTTAGTACTGCTCTTCGTTAAAAGGCCTACTTTTTACGGAGAGCAACATAAAAAACACATACTTAAATCAAAAAAAGAACGCTCCGTAACAGGTGCGTTCTTTGGCTTTATATACATACTCCGAGATTAAAACGTCGCATGGGGCGACCAATTTGCCGAAGTACCGCCTCTAATACTAATCCTCGATAAAAATTTAAGGGCATCTCTAAAAACTCGCTTTTATACCTCCTCCCGTCGGCTACGCCGACACCCT
>CAJOQC010000267.1 GCA_905236785.1 uncultured Selenomonadaceae bacterium | reverse complement strand
CCTCCTCCGCATTGGAGAGAGCCTTGCCGAACTGCTCGATGATGTAACTTTCGAGATGGAAGGCATTGTCGTAGAGCAGTTCCTCCGAAACCTTTTTATTAGCACTAACGCCAAGCATACCAAAACCGCGAAAATGTACCTTGACGGAAAACTCGTACGGACACGCCTTGCCCGTTTTGTTTGTGTCAATTCGTTCAAAGTCGATGTAATCAATAATCTGCGTCAACACATCACGACGGGCAACGGGAGTTTCTTTGCAATTTTTCACCATCTCTACCGTTGCGGCAATATTTACTGCTGTTTCATTTTGAGGTAGTGCCGCTAATTCTTGTTTCGTCGCCGTTTCCTTTTGTTTTATCGTTTTCAATTTTGCCGTCGCATCTTCTTCGGTCAATAGTTCTTGACTGTACCATGCAAGGATTTGTTTTCGCTCACCTGCCAACTTTTGCAAAAACTTTTCCAGCTTGACAGTTTTCTTGGCGGCAGTTTTGTTGATGGTTTTTCCGATATATGCGGCAAGCGATTTTTCGCTGTCGCAAATTTTTTTTATCGTTTTCCACAATGCGGCATCCGTTGCCGTTGTTTCGGCGTAACGTGCGCCGCAAATGTAACGGGTAGCCGCTATGTTATAGCGCGGTTGACAACAATAATAGTGATTGCCCTTCGCTCCCGCTTTTTTTATTGTGATTTTCCTGCCACATCGAGCGCAACGCAAAAGTCCTTGGAATAAGTAAATTTCGGTGCTTGAATGACAAACGGCGCGGGAGCGGTTGCCTGTGATAACCGCTTGTACGGCGGCGTGTTCTTCCTTAGTCACGATGGGAGGACAAGCGGCGGGAATCCAATCGGATTTAGGACGTTTGACCGTTACTCTTTTATTCGTGCCTTGTTTTGTGCTTAAAAGAGTATAGGCGAAAAATTCTCCCGTGTAATGGGTGCGCCGCAAAACGGCATTGACCGTTACGGCGTTCCATGTTTTATTTGGCGGCGGGTACTCGTCCGAATGAGCGTCAAGCCAGTAATAAACGGCGTATGCGCTTTTACATTCGCCAGTTAAGATTAAATCGTACATCTTGCGTATAGTTCGCGCCTCGCCGGGATTTATGACGAATTGACTTGTTTCCTTATCGTAGTCGTAGCCGAAGATACCGTAATCATGCGTGATTTTTCCGGCTTGAGCCTTCGCCCTTTTTCCTCTGTTGGTGCGTTCCTTGATTTTTTCCCTTTCATATTCGGCAAACGCCCCTTGCATTTGGAAGAATAAACGCCCTTCGGCATTGTCGGCAAAACTTCCCGAAACAAAGATAAGTTCCACACGACACGCTTTTAATTCGTCGGCAAGGATAAGTTGATGCGAAAGATTACGGGAAAGACGATCGGGAGTGTAACAGATAACAGCGTCAACAAGTCGCGAATGTATGGCATCGCGAAGTTTATTGAGCGCGGGGCGATCGAGATACGCGCCGCTATACCCATCGTCAATGTATTCTTTTGTATTTTCTGCGCCGATTTCAACGGCTTTTTTGCGACAGGCATCAATTTGTGTGCCTAATGAATATCCTTGTTCGGCTTGCAGGTCGGTTGACACACGAGCATAAAGCGCGACATTACGAAACATGAAAATTCACCTCCGTCGAAATGCAAATTATAGAAAATCCGTTTTGGATTTTCGGAACTTATCAAACAAAAATCCAAAACGGATTGCCCTTATGGGTGGGTAAAGTTTCCGGCGGCGTTTTCCACTATCCAATCGGCGTATGGTTTTTGGCCGGGAATTTGGGGCTTGGCGGCATTGGGGGCGAGTTTTTCAATGCACTTCTTCACCGTCGCCTCGTCCATGCCGGATTCCAAGGCTTTACCCGCCGCCGAGAGGGGGAATCCCATGTAATTCGGGTTATTCCCGGCCTTGGCCTTGTACGCCTCGTGCATCCACGCCATAAATTTTGTTTCGGCATCGGAATTTTCGTTGACTTCGCCGGAAAATTCCTTCACCGCCGTGAAACGCCGCATCACTTCGGCGTTTTGTTCCTGTTTTTTGTCGGTTTCTCGTTG
>CAJOQC010000266.1 GCA_905236785.1 uncultured Selenomonadaceae bacterium | reverse complement strand
TTGGGATTCCTGCCTCCCCTGAAAGGGGAGGTGCCCGCAGGGCGGAGGGGTTCAGACGAAAAATGGAGTTTTTAGAGGTTGCCTTAAAATTTTTATCGAGGATTAGTATTAGAGCTTAGCTATACCTTTAGCCGTTTGCCCACAAGCGAGCCGCTGTTTTTGGTATCCTTGATTTTTTGGTGCTATGGGCTATTGCCCTTGTTAATGAACAGCTCGTTGCATTAACCCCGTCGGAAGAATTAACCGACGGGGTTTCTTTTTGCAAATATAAATTGCCGTTTTAGAAAAAATCTGCTAAAATCGGGGAGTATGTTTCGAGGATTTTTTAGAGGCAACCTCTAAAACTCCCTCCGTCAGCCCTGCTGTCTGCCACCTCCCTCCAAGAAAGAGGCTCAGCCCTCATCCTATAGGAGTGTATCGGCGTAGCCGACGGGAGGATGTATAAAAGGAGTTTTTGGAGATGCCCGAAAATTCTTTTACACTCGCAAAAGAAAATTTGCGTCCATAGTAATATGACAATATTTTCCCGCAGTACATACGGGGAAAGCGAGAAGTTCCGCCAAGGAAAATTATGATATTCCCCGGCGGAAAAGACCGATTTTGGAGGAATAACAATGAAAGTCAGCGTCATCGGCGCGACAGGTTATGCGGGCATTGAGCTTTTGGGGCTTTTGTGCCGCCATAAAGAAGCACAAGTAAAGCATATCACAAGCGAAAGCCACAGCGGCGATAAAATTTCCGACTTATACCCGCATATTCGCGGCATCTGCGACTTAACTTTGGAAGATATGCAAAAACTGCGGCAAATAGGGGAGGACAGCGATTTTATTTTTATCGCGCTCCCTCATGGTCATGCCATGAAGGTGGGCGTTGCTCTTAATGACTTGCCCGTTAGAATAATCGATTTGGGGGCGGATTATCGCTTCAACGACACCGCCGTTTACGAAGAATGGTACAAACTCCCTCATGTGCATAAGAACGCGGCGCGCTCTTACGGTTTGGCGGAGATTTACCGTGAGGACATAAAAAAAGCCAAAATAATCGGCAACGCGGGCTGTTTTACCACTGCCGCCATTTTGGCTCTTGCCCCTCTTGCCAAGCATCGGCTCATCGAATCGGATTCAATCATTGTGGATGCAAAATCCGGGGTGTCCGGGGCGGGGCGGTCACCCAAACTCAGCAACCATTTCCCCGAACTATATGACAGTTTCACCGCTTACGGCGCGGTGGGGCATCGCCATACGCCGGAAATAGAACAGGCGTTGACGGATTTATCGGGAGAAGAAACAATAATAACCTTTACGCCCCACCTTGTGCCTATGTCAAGAGGGATTCACGCCGACTGTTACGCCAAACTAAAAGAAGGCGTAACGGCGGAAACGGTAACGGCGGCCTTTAACAAAATGTACTGCAACGAGCATTTTATCAGATTGATCGGCGCAGGGGGCTATGTGGCCACCAAAAACGTGCGCGGGTCTAATTTCTGTGACATTGCGTGGCACATTGACAAACGTACTCGGCGGGTGACTGTGCTTTCCGTCATCGACAACTTAGTAAAGGGCGCGGCAGGCCAGGCGATACAAAATTTCAACATCGCCTGCGGTTTTGATGAAACCGAAGGGCTTGACTTTGCGCCTATGTATCCGTAAATAAAAGAAAATCGGGAGTATCAATATGCTGAAAAAAGACGAAGAATTAAAGGGGGCGGCTTTCCCCCAAGGGTTTAGAACGGCAGGGGTTAAGGCCGGCATCAAAAAAAGCGGCAACCTTGATGTTGCGCTTATTGTGAGCGACGTTGACGCAACGGCGGCGGGGGTCTTTACCACCAACGCCGTTCGCGCCGCCTGCGTAGAGGTTTCAAAGGCGGCTGTATCGGGCGGTGCTCTTCGCGCCGTGGTGGCCAACGCCGGTTGCGCCAACGCCTGCACCGGGGAACAGGGGCTAAAGGACGCAAAGGAAACGGCGGCTTTGGCGGCGGAAAAATTATCCTGCGCCGCAAATCTTGTGGCCGTTGCCTCCACGGGGGTTATCGGCGTGAACCTCCCCATGGACAAAATGCGCGAGGGCGTGTCTGCCGCTGTTGCGGAACTTTCCGACGCGGACAGCAAGAACGCCGCCCATGCCATCATCACCACCGACACACACCCCAAACATATTATCGCCGAAACGGAACTTGGAGGAAAAACCGTAAAATTCGGCGCGATTGCCAAAGGTTCGGGGATGATTTGCCCCAACATGGCGACCATGCTGGCCTTTATAACCACCGACGCGAACATCGACGCGGCTCTTTTGGACGAAGCCTTGAAAGAGATTGTTGAGGACACCTTCAACATGATTTCCGTTGACGGGGATATGAGCACCAACGACATGGTTTTGGTTATGGCCAACGGCATGGCGGGGAACGAGAAAATCACCGCCAAGGGCGCAGATTACGACAAATTCTGCGGGGAACTGAAGGAAATTTGCACCGCCCTTGCCAAAGATATTGCCGCCGACGGGGAAGGCGCAACCAAGTTTTTGACCATCAACGTGACGGGGGCAAAGTCCCGCGCCGACGCAAAGGCCGTGGGTATGAGCATAGCCAAATCTCCCTTGGTGAAGACAGCTTTCTTTGGCCAAGACCCCAACTGGGGGCGGGTGGTTTGCGCCGCAGGGTACGCCGACGCGCAATTTGCGCCCGACAAAGCAGTGGTTTCCTTCGGCGACGAAGTGGTATACAAAAACGGCCTTGGCGCAAAGTATGATGCGGATAAACTGCGGGGCATAATGGCCGCCCATGACGTAGACATAAACATAGAGCTGAACCTTGGCGATTTTTCGGCTACGGTATGGAGTTGCGATTTTTCCTATGAATATGTGAAAATCAACGGCGAATACCATACTTAATTTTGGGAAAGGCAAAAAATGATTGACAAAGCGGAAGTATTGGTGGAGGCTCTCCCGTACATACAGGAATTTTACGGCACTACCATTGTCATAAAGTACGGCGGCAACGCCATGATAAACAACGACCTGAAGGAAAAGGTCATGCAGGATGTCGCCCTGATGAAATATGTGGGTATCCACCCGGTTATTGTTCATGGGGGCGGGCCTGAGATAACGGGCTTTTTGCAGAAGGTGGGCAAGGAGTCCTCCTTTGTGAGCGGCCTTAGGGTCACGGACGAAGAAACGGTGGAAATTGCCGAAATGGTTTTAGACGGCAAGATTAACTCGGAAATAGTAAATCTTCTCAATCGTCGCGGGGTGCGGGCGGTGGGTTTAAGCGGCAAGGACGCGAACCTTATCACCGCCGAGAAAAAAATGGCCACGGTTTACGAAGGCAACGAACGCAAGAAAATTGACATCGGCTATGTGGGAAAAGTGGCGGTGGTAAACACCGGGATTATCAGCGATTTGCTGGAAAACGACTATGTGCCGGTTATCGCCCCCATAGGCGTGGGTGAGGACGGGGAAAGTTACAACATAAACGCCGACTATGTGGCCGCCGAAATTGCCGGGGCGTTGGAAGCGGAAAAGCTCCTGTTGCTCACGGATGTGGAAGGAATTTATCGCGACTTTGAGGACAAGAGCAGTTTTATATCCACACTGACCGCAAAGGATGCAAGAGAATATATCAAGAACGGCACAATAAAGGGCGGCATGATTCCAAAGGTGGAGGCCTGCCTTCGCGCCTTGGACACCGGGGCAAAGAAAACCCATATCATCGACGGCCGTATGCCCCATTCGCCGATACTTGAAATATTTACCTCAAAGGGCATAGGCACACAGGTGGTGCATCGTCTGCCGACGTTTTAATATAAGTCTTTACAAAGGAGACTTTCTTTTGAACAATGATACAAAACAAATAATCGACACGGACAACAGCAACTATTTGCCCGTGTTCAGCCGTTATCAAATAGTGCTTGAGCGCGGAGAGGGCGTGTATCTGTTTGACAGCGAGGGCAAAAAGTACCTCGACTTTTTGGCCGGCATCGCCGTAAATGTGGTAGGGCATGGTTATAAACCCCTTGTGGAGGCCATTACAAGCCAAGCGCAAAAGCTCATTCACTGCTCTAACCTCTACTACACGCGCCCGCAGGCAACGGCGGCAGAGAAGCTGGTGAAGTTAAGCGGCCTAAGCCGCGCCTTCTTCGCAAATTCCGGCGCAGAAGCCAACGAAGGCGCAATAAAAATCGCCCGCAAATACGCCCATAAGTTTAACCCGGACAAAAGCGAAATAATTTCTGCCCGGGGCAGTTTCCACGGACGTACATTGGCCACGTTGACCGCCACGGGGCAGCCCCAATATCAATCGGGGGTTGGCCCTTTGCCCGAAGGTTTTTCCTACGTCCGCTACAACGACATAAATGATTTGGCGAGCAAAATTAACGACCAAACCGCCGCCGTTTTCTTGGAAACCATTCAAGGTGAAGGCGGCGTGTACCCCCCAAAAGACGGTTATTTGCAAAAGGTACGGGAGTTGTGCGACGCTCATAATGCCCTTCTTATCTTTGATGAAATTCAAGCGGGCATAGGCAGAAGCGGCAAATTCTTTGCTTACGAAAAATACGGCGTTAAACCCGATATTGTGACCCTTGCCAAGGGCTTGGCGGGCGGTGTGCCCATAGGCGCGTTTATCACAACCGAGGAAGTGGCAAACGCCTTTGCCCCCGGCGACCATGGCACAACCTTTGGCGGAAACCCCCTGGCCTGCTCTGCCGCCAACGTAATTTTGGACACAGTACCCAAGACGGAGTTCTTAAACCATGTGGAAAAAGTGGGGGAATATTTCAAAAACGAGCTTTATAAACTTGCCGATAAATACCCGAATGTTATCGAAGAAGTACGGGGCGAAGGGCTTATCTTGGGCGCAGAGCTTAAAGACGGCATTGACGGGCGCGGCATAGTAAACGACGTTTTGGCGCAAGGAGCAATAATAAACTGCACCGTTAAGAAAGTTTTGCGCTTTATTCCGCCCCTTGTCATCGAAGAAAAACACGTTGACGAGCTTATGCCCATGCTTAATAAAGCCTTGGCCAAAGTTGCCGAAGGTTAATGTTTATATCTTTATAAAGGTGTGTTTATGTTAAGAAATAAAGATTTACTCTCCCTCCATGACCTAACAAAAGGCGAAATCGAGGAAATTTTGAGCCTTGCCGCCGACTTAAAAGCAAAGCAAAAAAGCGGCATTGAGCATAACTACCTAAAGGGCAAAACCTTGGGCATGATTTTTGAAAAGTCCTCCACAAGGACGCGGGTTTCCTTTGAAACGGGTATGTACCAATTAGGCGGCTCGGCTCTCTTTTTGAGCAATCGGGATTTGCAGCTTGGGCGCGGTGAGCCGATTAAGGACACGGCGCGTGTTCTGTCCCGATACTTAGACGGCATCATGATAAGAACCTACGGCCATGACCGCGCCGAGGAGTTGGCAAAGTGGGCGAGCATCCCCGTGATTAACGCCCTTACGGACTTGTTGCACCCTTGTCAGGTGTTGGCGGATTTACTTACCATCACGGAGTACAAAGGCAAAAATCTAAAAGGCCTGAAACTGGCCTATGTGGGGGACGGCAACAATATGACCCATTCCTTGATGTACGGCTCGGCAAAAATGGGCATAAACTTTGCGGCGGCAACGCCAAAGGACTATGAGCCGAATGAAACCGTCGTCAAAAACGCCCGCGCCGATGCGGCAGAATCCGGCGCGAGCCTCACTCTTACCGACGACCCTGCGGCGGCGGTAAAAGATGCGGACGTGGTGGTGACGGACACATGGGCAAGCATGGGGCAAGAAAGCGAACATGATGCGCGGACGAAGATTTTTGCGCCCTATCAGGTGAACAAGGAACTTTTGCAATATGCCGACAAGCGAGCGATTGTCATGCATTGCTTGCCCGCCTATCGCGGCGAAGAAATCACCGAGGAAGTTTTGGAGGGCAATGCCGAAGTCATTTTTGACGAGGCGGAGAACCGTTTGCACGCCCAAAAGGCGGTCTTGGTGCTGACCATGGGCGAGTTTTGCGGTTGTTGCTGATTTTTGACTATATTATTAGGAGATGTATATTTATGGCAGACGTAAAAAAAGTAGTGCTGGCCTACAGCGGCGGACTTGACACTTCGGTTATAATCCCTTGGTTAAAGGAAAATTACGGCGGTTGCGAGGTTATCGCCTGTTGCGCCGACGTGGGGCAGGGCGACGAACTGGAGCCGGTGCGGGAAAAAGCCTTGAAATCCGGCGCGTCCAAAGTCTTCATCGCCGACTTGACGGAGGAATTTTTGACCGATTATGTGTGGCCGACCCTTAAAGCCGGCGCGGTATACGAGGGCAAATATCTCCTTGGCACCAGTTTTGCCCGCCCCATAATCGCAAAAAAATTGGTGGAAATCGCCCGCCAAGAAGGTGCGGACGCAATCGCCCACGGCGCAACGGGCAAGGGCAACGATCAAGTTCGTTTTGAACTTACCGTGAAGGCGCTCGCCCCCGACCTTACCATAATTGCCCCGTGGCGGGAATGGAACTTAGACTCCCGCTCGGCGGAAATCGAATACGCCCAAAAACATGGCATACCCGTCGCCACGGAAAACAAAACCTACAGCATGGACAGAAACATTTGGCACTTGTCCCACGAAGGCTCCGACCTTGAAGACCCGTGGAACGCGCCGAAAAACAGTATGTTCCTCATTTCTAAAGCCCCGGAGGATGCCCCGAACGAGCCGGAGATGGTTGAGATTGAATTTGACAAGGGTATTCCCGTTGCGGTGAACGGCGAAAAAATGAACGCCACTGCCCTCTTAACAAAGCTCAACGAAATCGGCGCAAGAAACGGCGTGGGCATCGCCGATATTTGCGAAAACCGCTTGGTGGGCATGAAATCCCGGGGCGTGTACGAAAACCCCGGCGGCGCAATACTTTACTACGCCCACCGCGAGCTTGAGTATTTGTGCCTTGACCGCGCCACCTATCATTACAAGGAAACAGTTGCGGTGCGCTACGCCGAATTGGTGTACGACGGAATGTGGTTCAGCCAGCTTAGGGAGGCTTTGGCCGCCTTTGTTGACAGCACCCAGGAGTCCGTGACGGGTACGGTGCGCCTAAAACTCTACAAGGGCAACATTATCTCCGCCGGGGCAAAATCCCCCTATTCCCTCTACAGCCAAGAATTTGTCACCTTTGAACATGACGATGTGTATAATCAAGCGGATGCCACGGGCTTTATCAACCTTTTCGGCTTGCCGCTTAAAGTACGCGCCCTTATGCAACAAAAGAACAAATAAAGGCAACCTCTAAAAACTCCCTCCGTCAGCCCTCCTCTTGGAGGAGGGTGTCGGCGAAGCCGACGGGAGGAGGTATAAAAGCGAGTTTTTA
>CAJOQC010000265.1 GCA_905236785.1 uncultured Selenomonadaceae bacterium | reverse complement strand
CACTACGCTTCGTCGTCATTCCTTGTCTGCCGAAAAAATCCCTCGGCAATGGCACGAACTCATTTATGCAGTGTTTCCTAAAATATCACATATAAAGCATCAAAAATGCGGCGGGCAAAATCACCCGCCGCATAATTTTATCACTGCGCCAAACAAAATTTCATTGCCGCCGTTCCCCGTTTTCATGCGCCAATCGGCATCGGCCAAAGCGAGCATGGCTTCTTGCAATTCTTCAAGGGAATATCTTTTGGCCGCCCGCAGATTTTTTTCGGCAATGAAAGGAGGAAGCCCCGTAAGTTGCGCCAGTTCGCGTTGTTGCACGCCTTTTTGCGCGTACAGCTTAAACCGCAAAAGTTGCCGCGTTTGCCGCGCCACCACCGACAACACGAGGGGCATATATGTTCCGTCCTTTTCGGCGCGGGAGAGAACCCGCAAGGCATCCGTCGCGTTTTTTTGCAATATGGCATCCGCCAAGGCAAAATTTGACATCTCCGGCAAGGCCGAAAAAGAAATCGTCAATTCCTCTTTGGTTATTTTCCGCTCCTTGGCAAAAAGCGCGACTTTGTTTAATTCATTGTCCAAAAAAGCCAACGGCACAGGGTCTACAAGACTTATGGCATCCTTAAACCACACGAGGGCATCCCGGGCAAATTCCTTGTTCAGCGAGCGCAACTTATCATGCAAAAATTCGTCTGTTTCCCATGGTCGCACCCGCTCGGACTCCAACACTGCGCCGTATTTTTCAAAAATCTTGTATATTTTCTTGCGCTTATCAACCTTGCCCTTGAAGGTGAAGACGGCATAATTTGAGGGCGGCATTTCGGCAAAGACCGCCGCCAAACGCTCGACGTTTTTGTCGGGCTTGCTTTTTTTTTCGTCCTCATCCTTCTTGGCGTTCTTAAACAGGGCAAAATTCTTGACTTCGACAATGTTCACCGGCGAAAAGAAGGGCATGGTGGCAAGAGCGCCGATAATTTCTTCAATGTCGGCGGTTTCAAAAAACACCTGCCGCGCCGACTCGTCGCCCCCTTCGGGCAAAAGCAACCCCAGCAGACGTTCTTCGGCTCTTTTGATGTAATATTCCTCTTCGCCCGCCAACAGATAAACGTGTTTGCTTGCGCCTTTGGCAAGCTGCGCCATAAATTCGCCGTATTTCATCAAAAAATATCTTTGACTACGGCGATGGTTTGGTCGCGGTTAGGACCTACGGACACAATCCCAAGGTCAATGCCGCTTATTCTTGCCATGCCCTCAAGGTATTTTTTGGTGTTTTCGGGCAAGTTTTCATATTCGCGAATATGGCTGATGTCCTGATTCCAACCCGCGAAGGTTTCGTATATCGGTTCAACCGCCGCCAAGTCTTTTATGCTTGCGGGGGGGATTTTCAAGACTTTGTCGCCAAGTTTGTAGCCCGCGCAAATTTTTATTTCGTCGAAATCGTCAAGAATATCAAGGCGCGTTACCGCCATATAATCAATCCCCGACAAAATCCCTGCGTAACGAACGACGCAAGCGTCAAGCCAACCCGTGCGGCGCGGCCGTTTCGTCACCGTGCCGTACTCATGGCCGTTCTCGCGAAGTTTGTCGCCCACGTTGTTAAGCTGTTCCGTGGGGAACGGACCTTCACCCACGCGGGTGCAATAGGCTTTTACCACGCCCACCACTTTGTCGATTTTCTTGGGCGCAACCCCCGCACCCACCGTTACCCCCCCCGATACCGGGTGCGAAGCGGTGACAAAGGGGTATGTGCCGTAGTCGATGTCAAGCATGGTGGCTTGTGCGCCCTCAAACAAAATTTTTGTTCCTGCGTCAATCTCATCGTTTAACAGCGTTATGGCATCGCAAACGTATGGGCGCAATTTTTCGGCGTAACCTGCGTATTCGTCGAAGATTTCTTCGTATTTAAGCGGTTCGGTGTCATACAAAGTTTTTAATTCGGCGTTTTTGCGCTCAAGATTAACCTTTAACTTGCGGGCAAATTCCTCTTTGTCCATAAGGTCGCAAACGCGAATACCCACTCGGTCGTCCCTGTCCATGTAACATGGGCCTATGCCGCGTTTGGTTGTGCCAATTTTGCCCGCGCCTTTTTGTTCGTCGCCGAT
>CAJOQC010000264.1 GCA_905236785.1 uncultured Selenomonadaceae bacterium | reverse complement strand
ATTCGTTCCTAAAAATGTAAAATTTCCGTTGATATTCGTTCCAAAAAATGTATAATGAGTGTAGATATTCGTTCCAAAAAATGCGGCGAGGTGAGAGCAATATGGATAGATTGTGCATGAAACAGTTGGCGGAGTGGAAAAATGCTCCGCACCGCAAGCCGTTACTCTTGCAAGGAGCAAGACAGGTAGGCAAAACGTGGATAATGAAAGAATTTGGGAAAAAGTATTTCTCAAAAGTCGCGTATGTCAATTTTGACAATAACTCACGCATGAAATCGCTATTTTCTCAAGATTTCGATATAAAGCGCATTATTATGGCTATCAATGCCGAAACGAAAATTGCCGTAACACCGCAAGATACATTGATAATATTTGACGAAGTACAGGAAGCTCCGCAGGCCATTGCATCCTTAAAGTATTTTTGCGAAAACGCTGCGGAATATCCGATAATTGCCGCCGGTTCTTTGCTTGGAGTCGCGCTACATAAAGGAGTATCTTTCCCCGTCGGGAAAGTGCGGTTTTTGCGTATGTATCCTCTGTCGTTTTACGAGTTTCTGTTGGCTATGGGCGAAACCGGATTGGCAGATATTTTATCAAGCAACGCGTACGACCTTCTACCGACATTTCATGAACGGTTAATTTTTTGGCTAAAAAACTATTATTATGTTGGCGGAATGCCGGAGGCAGTTGCCGCTTTTGCCGAGAATAATGATTACAGTTTGGTGCGGAGCATACAACGAGATTTGTTGACGTTCTACGAACTTGATTTCAGCAAACATATAGAATCGCGTGAACTTCCGCAGGTTCGTATGGTTTGGAATGCCATCCCCATACAGCTTGCCAAAGAAAATAAGAAGTTTTTCTTTGGGCAGGTAAAAAAGGGTGCTCGTTCCAAAGATTTTGCCACGGCGATAAGTTGGCTTGCTGATTGCGGCTTAATTACCAAAGTACACCGCGTCACAAAACCGGCAATGCCTTTGAAGGCGTACCGTGAAGAAAATGCTTTTAAGTTGTTCTTTCTTGATGTTGGTCTGTTAGGTGCATTAAGCGGCTTGGATGCCGGTTCACTGTTAGAAGGCAACAAAACATTCGTCGAATTTAAGGGAGCGCTCACAGAGCAATATGTTTGCCAACAGCTTTGTGCCGATACAAGTTACACTCCGTATTATTTTTCTTCCGACAGCAACAAGTACGAAATAGATTTCTTAATCCAAAAGGCTGAATACGCCGTACCGTTGGAGGTAAAAGCCGAAACGAATGTACACTCAAAAAGCCTGAAGGCTTTTCGAGAAAAATATCAGCCACATATATCGGTACGTTTGTCGTTGAATGAATTTCGGGAACAGGAACAGTTGCTTAATTTGCCGTTGTATGCCGTGCATATGCTTCAATTATTTCCCCGAAAAAATAATTGAAGCAGGATTCCCGCCTGGGAGTCCTGCTTTTTGGGGAAACACTGAAAAATAGGCACATTAAAAGATTCGCCCTTGCGAATAACAGATAAAACCTATTAAGATTTTGGCAATACCTTTATACACTTTTTCGTACCAGATTATGTGTTTCGTTTATATCGCTGCTCCTTTGTGGTGACGGTATGTTGTTCAATTTCAGTTTACCACAAAAACGGCTTGCTATGGATTTTTTTCTAATGTTGAACTTCATTATACAGTATACAATACTATTGCACTCAAACTTTCCGCATAAAAAATCTGTCAAGCGTTTTTAATCTTTTTCTAATCTTTGTTGACAGCCCGGCAGGGATATAGTATAATAGTCCCTGTCGAGATGAAAGTTGGGCAATCGCGGTCGCTTGGCGGCCGAGGAAAGTCCGGACTCCGCAGGGCAGTGTGCCGGATAACGTCCGGCGAGGGAAACCTCAGAGAAAGTGCCATAGAAATTTATACCGCCGGCTTTGTCGGTAAGGGTGGAAAGGTGCGGTAAGAGCGCACCGGCGTTCGAGTAATCGGGCGGCCTTGGTAAACCTCACACGGAGCAAGACCGAATAGGAACAGGATGACGTTGCCCGCCGACTGTTCGGGTTGAGTCGCTTGAGGCAACGGGCAATCGTTGCCCCAGATAAATGATTGCCGCCGCTCTTTTTGAACGGTACAGAATCCGGCTTACAGACTTTCTTTTTGACGTTTTTACCTAAGTCTTCCGACTTCCCCGATGAATGAAAAGTTCTTCGGTAGTCAAAGATTTGCCGCCGTTTGGCGGCTGTATTCATTTTTGGGGGAAATCTGAAAATTCTATGGAAATAGTGTATACGGTTTAGTTTAATAAGCGAAAAGGAGTTGTTCTTTTGGTTAAGTCAGCGTATGTGTGGTTGTTGTCGGCACTGATTGTGTTGGGTGTTTCTTGTTCATCGGTGGAGGCATCTGCTTTTAGGGTGGGCGATCAGGGTACGGAAATTGCGGAAATTCAAGGTCAGTTGGCAAATTTGGGCTATGATGTCACCGCCGACGGCGACTATGGACCTGCCACCGCCGAAGCGGTGAAGGCGTTTCAGGCCTCTCGCGGTCTTACGGCAGACGGAATGGTGGGCGAATCCACTTACTCCGCTCTTTTGGGCAAGAATATGCCGCAGGTGAGCCGCAGTTCCAATTATGTGAGCCGTCGCGTTGTGGCAAATTCCATGCAATTTATCGGCGTTCCTTATGTTTTCGGCGGAACAACTCCCGCCGGGTTTGATTGTTCCGGGTTTGTTCGTTATGTATTCGCTTCGGCGGGCATCAGCTTGCCGCGTATGGCGGATGAGCAGTATTATGCGGGTGCTCCCATTCCCACTTCCGAACTTGCCGCCGGCGATTTGGTATTTTTCTCCACTTATGAATACGGTCCAAGTCATGTTGGCATTTATTTGGGCGGCGGTCAGTTTATCAACGCTTCTTCAAGCCGCGGTGTCGTGATTGATTCTCTTTCGAGTTCCTATTGGGGTTCTTGCTATATTGGGGCGCGTCGCGTGTTGTGATTTGTTTGGAGATTGAAACGAAAAATAAGCTATCATAATAAAAAGGGCGATTTGTTCGCCCTATTTTTATTGAATTAAAGCGGGGTACACCATGAAAAACGAAACAATTGCCGCAGAAATATACAAATGCGTTGCTCCGTCAAGCAACATAGTATCAATAGCAAATTGCATGACGCGGCTTCGGTTGCAACTTTTAGTTAAAGAGGACAATTTAGAAGAGAAACTGAAAAAAATCGACGGCGTGTTGGGAGTGCATGACACCGACGAGGAACTGCAAATAATTTTAGGACCGGGAAAGGCCGCCGCCGTTACGGAAATATTTAAAAAATTGGCGGTGCAAGACAGCAAAATGCAAATCGGTAATGCCGAAGCGGTGCATGAAAAAATACGCGCCAAAAACGCCACGCCGATTAAACTGTTGTTTAAGCGTATAGCATCGGTATTTATTCCTCTTATACCCGGTTTTATCGCCTGCGGGTTGCTCACCGGGGTTTTGGCCGCCTGCGCCAAAATTGAGCCGAGCATGGCGAATGCGGCGTGGTGGAAATTGTTGGCCACGGCGGGCAACGCGGTTTTTTTCGGAATGAACCTTTTTGTTGGTTACAATGCATCTAAGGTTTTCGGCGGAACGCCTATCATTGGCGGATTGTTGGGGGCATTTTTGGCGCATCCGGGGCTTTCCTCCGTTGTCATTTATGACACTCCTCTTGTTCCGGGGCGCGGCGGCGTTATCGCAGTGTTGCTCGCTGCAGTTTTTGCTGTTTACGTCGAAAAGCGGTTGCATAAGATTGTTCCCGAAATGTTCGATTTGTTTGTTACGCCCTTTTTAACCGTCCTTGTCACCGTTTGTGCGGCCACCTTTGTCTTGCAGCCGGTGGGCGGTTTTATCTCCGAAACCATCGGCTCGGCAACTTTGGCGGCCATAGACCAAGGCAAGGCGGCGACCGGGTTTATTTTGGGGCTTATTTGGCTGCCCCTTGTAATGTTCGGCGTCCATCAGAGTTTTACGCCGATACACGTTGATTTATTAACGCGTTACGGCGTTACGGTGTTGCTCCCCATTTTGGCAATGGCCGGGGCTGGGCAGGTGGGCGCGTCGGCGGCGGTGTACTTTAAGACGAAAAACAAACTGTTGAAAAAAACGGTATTGTCCGCTCTGCCCGTGGGCATAATGGGCGTTGGCGAACCGCTTATCTATGGTGTGACGTTCCCCTTGGGCAAGCCTTTTATCGCTGCTTGTATAGGCGGTGCGTTCGGCGGCGCGGTGCAGGCGAATTTTGCGGTGGGGGCGCGAGCAATGGGCATTTCCGGCTTGCTCTTAACCCCAACTACGGACAACGCGCTTATGTATCTGGCGGGAGTGTTGACGGCTTATGTGACCGGTTTTGCCGCCGCATGGATAATAGGGTTTGACGACCCGCCGGAAAACGATGATAATTAAGGAAGCACTGCATAATTCTTCCGTACTCTTGCCGGGTTTCTTCCCGGCATATTGCATGTTATTATTCTTCAATTAAAATTGGACAAGTTTAAT
>CAJOQC010000263.1 GCA_905236785.1 uncultured Selenomonadaceae bacterium | reverse complement strand
TTCAGCCAGGAAAATAATTGACCTATGGGCGTTTGCAGGAGTTTTGCGCGGGGTTGGCGAAATATAATCGAAAAATATCTTTTTTGATAATACTCTAAAAACTCGCTTTTATACCTCCTCCCGTCGGCTACGCCGACACCCTTCTCCAAGAGGAGGGCTGACGGAGGGAGTTTTTAGAGGTTTCCTTTTGATACTGCTCGCCGTAAAAATTTGTTTGTTTACGGCGAGCAGATTTTTTTTTCATGTGATATAATACGATAAAAAACAACGGGGGCGAGTATGCAAAATTTTCCTTTTTTACATGATATTGCCGTGGTTGCCATTGTCAAAAACGAAGGCAACTATATAAAAGAATGGCTCGACTATCACCTTTTGGCGGGGGTTACGAAGTTTTATATCTACGACAACGACAGCAACGACAACACGCGGGAAATTTTGCGACCCTATGCAGAAAGCGGCGCGGTTCAGTATATACCTTTTGGCGGCGGCAACGCCCAAAACCCAGCCTACATGGACGCCATAGCGCGGCATCGTTTCGAGTGCCGTCACATGGCAATTATCGACGGCGACGAGTTTATTTTGCCCCGCAGAGGGAAGAACATACCTGCGGCGGTGGCAGAGTTTTTCGGCAAATTCCCCATGGCGGCGGCGTGGACGATAAATTGGCGGGTGTTCGGCTCTTCGGGGCAAAAGGAAAAGGATTTGTCCCGGGGCGTGTTGGAGCGGTTTTGCCGCCGTGCCTCCGACGATTTTGGCGTGGGAACACCACCGGGCGGCAATATGCACGTTAAATCAATCGTGAACCCCCGAACCGTGGAATTTGTGTCCAACCCCCATTTTTGCAATTACTTTTTCGATTGCCGCGCCGCCGACGAAAAGGGCAAAATTGTGGCGGGGGCGTTTAACCCAAACAACAACGCCGAAACCATGCGGATAAATCATTATTTCACAAAATCTCTTGCAGAGTGGCATGAACGGCGCAGTTTAGGCCGCGCCGACAACCCCACCAAATTGCCCTTTGAAGAATTTATTAAGGGCGACCGCAACGAAGTATACGACGACGAAATTATCCGTTATCGCGATTATCTTGCCACACGCCCGCCCGCAATGCCGCCTACTGTTTCGACGGAGGATATTTTGGCGGCGGCAAAAGGCGAAGGCGCGGCGGATATTGAAAACATTCTTTGTTACTTTTTCGCGCTGACAAAGGCGCAATTTAGCCCGTCGCAAAAAGAAGAACTGGAAAAAATTTCGTTGCGGGAATTAGAAAGGGCGTTTAGCTCCGGGCAACAAATTTGGCAAACGGAACTGTTTTTGTCCGCGTTGCCCATGCTCTTTGCTGTTTCCGAAGCGACACGAGCGCAGGCTGTACGGGCGGCGCAGGGGGTGTTGCCGAAGTTGGCGCAGGTCTATAGGAACAGTTTTGATTGGGTGCATTATCGCGAGACAATGAAACTTATGAATTTACTGCTGGCGATGCCGCAAAACGAGGTAGGCAAATGAACATTATCGACGCGCATCTTCATTTTAAGCGCGAAAGTTATTTTGACCGAATAGCCCTTGCCGCAGGGCATGAAAACACCGAAAACCACCTAAAAGGCGAATATGAACGCCTGTCGATAAAAGGCGGCGTTGTCATGGGCAACGAACCTTTGGAGAACACGGGCGTAAAGTACCCCGACTGCCTTTGCTATTGCGTGGGCATAGGCGGCGCACAAGGGACGGTGCATATCGAGGCGAACAAACTTTCTCTCATCGAAGAGCATTTGCGCCGCGCCGATTGCGTGGGGGTGAAGTTATACCCCGGTTATCAATATTTTTACGTTTACGAAGATTTTTTGTCACCCTTATATGAACTTGCGGCAAAGTACGACAAGCCCGTGGCGGTGCATACGGGGCTGACAGCGGGAAGCAACGCCTACCTAAAATATTCCCATCCTTTGGTGATTGACGAGGCGGCGGCGAAATTTCCCAAGGTAAACTTTGTGATGTGTCATTTCGGCGAGCCATGGTTTACCGACGCGGTGGCGGTGATGGAGAAAAACGCCAACGTAACGGCGGATTTATCGGGGATATTGGAGGGGAAAATCCCCGACATGGACGAGTTTTGCCGCAGGAATAAATTTTACTTTGAAAAATTAAAGGGTCTTTTGGATTACCTTGATGCCTACGACCGACTCATGTTCGGCACGGATTGGCCCTTGGCGAACCTTGAGGACTACATAGAACTGACAAGAAGAATAATTCCCGAAAAGCATTGGGAAAAAGTATTTTTTGAAAACGCAATACGGATTTACAAACTTACAGTGTAAACAAAACATATAATGAGAGCAATAAGAGGTAAAACATGGTATTGGAAATAAAAAAAGCGGGAGCGCCGGTGCTTAAAGAAATTGCCGCGCCGGTGACGGAAGTAAACAGCGAGATAAGAAAACTCATGGCGGATATGGCGGACACCATGTACGATTCGGACGGCGTAGGCTTGGCCGCGCCGCAAGTGGGCGTGTCCTTGCGGGTGGTGGTTATCGACGTCGGGGAAGGGTTGCATGAAATGATAAACCCCGTCATCATAAAGCGGGAAGGTTGCGTCATCGACAGCGAAGGTTGCCTTTCCGTGCCGAATATTACGGGGGAAGTGGAACGCGCCGAAAAAGTGCGGGTGGAGTTTATCAACAAGCGGGGCAAAAAACAAAAAATGACCGCAGACGGACTTTTGGCAAGATGTATTCAGCATGAAACCGACCATCTTGAAGGCCGCTTGTTCACGGATATAGCCAAGAGCCTGAAAAAAGAGGCGAAAAAGAAAAAATGAAAAATTTGCGAATAATTTTCATGGGTACGCCGGATTTTGCCGTGCCATGCCTTCGGGAACTGACGGAAAAAACAACGGTGATTGCGGCGGTTACCCAGCCCGACAAGCCCAAAGGACGGGGGCAAAAACTCTTGCCGCCGCCGGTGAAGGTCTTTGCCCAAGCGAATAATATTCCCGTTTATCAGCCGTCGAAATTGCGGGAAGGGAATTTTGCGGAGGTTTTGCGGGGGTTAAAGCCGGATTTAATTGTTGTGGTGGCCTTTGGGCAGATTTTACCCAAAAGTGTGTTGGAATTGCCGCCTTTGGGGTGCATCAACGTCCATGCGTCGCTTTTGCCGCGCTATCGTGGGGCTGCGCCCATGCAACGGTGCATAATAAACGGCGAAACGGAAACGGGCGTTACCACCATGTTCATGGACGAAGGCTTGGACACCGGGGATATGTTGCTGAAGGAAAAAATAGCCGTTACGGAAGATATGACCTTTTCGGAGCTTCATGACAAACTGAGCGCGGCGGGGGCAAAACTTCTTATACAGACGTTGGCGCAATTAAAAAACGGCGAGTTAAAGCGGGAAAAGCAAAAGGACGAAGAAAGCACTTACGCTCCCATGATAAAAAAAGAAACCCGTTTGATCGACTGGTCAAAACCTGCCGCAAAAATTCATAATCTGGTGCGGGGAATAGACACCATGGCCGCTTTGGCCTTTTTGGGAGAAAATCAATTTAAGATATGGCAGACGAAGGTTGCCGATTTTGCCGAGCAAGGCGAACCAGGCGAAGTCCTGCGCGCCGACAAAAATGGCCTGTTTGTGGCAACGGGGAGCGGCGTGTTGGAAATTGTAAAATTGCAAGCGGCCGGCAGAAAGAAAATGACCGCCAAGGATTTTATCAACGGCGGAGGAATTTCTTTGCCGGCAAAATTTGTGACCGAAGGGAGCGCAAAAAATTGACACCGACGGGAGCATTGCCCAAAAACATAAGCGAGTTTAAGAACGTGGACGAGGCGATAGCGGCGGCGCGGCCGAAAAAGCGGCTTTTTATCGGCCTTTTGCTTTTGGCCGCAACGGTTTTTTCCGCAATTCTTTTTGTTATGTGGCGCATAGGGCGTTTGGGTCTTGCGGAGATAAACGGGCATTTGCCGGCTGTTTTGGGCGCAGTCGGCGCGTTTGTTGTCGGCGTGGCCTTTTTGTGCATTATAAACCTTGTTTTGGCGGTGGAGAATTTGCCTTCTTGGTCGGCGGGGGAAAAATATACCTATCGGTTGATAAATTTTCTTTTCCCCCTGTCGGTGGCTTTAGGCAAATTGTTCGGGGTGAAAAGGCGGCAGGTGGAAGGCTCTTTTGTGGCTGTCAGCAACGTGCTTTTTGCCAGGCGCAACATTCGCGTTGCTGCCGAAAGATTGCTTGTCATTACACCCCATTGTTTGCAACTTGCGTCATGCCCCCACAAGATAACCCGCGACCCCAACAACTGCAAAAGATGCGGCGGGTGCAACATCGGCGATTTGATGAAACTTTCCGACGAGCTTGGCTTTCGCTTTTTGGTGGCCACGGGAGGCACGTTGGCGCGGCAAATGGTGAAGGAGGCTCGCCCCAAGGCTGTTTTGGCCGTGGCTTGCGAGCGGGACTTGATGAGCGGCATAAGGGACGTTTACCCTTTGCCCGCCGTGGGCGTGCTAAACATTCGCCCCAACGGGCCATGTTACAATACGAAGGTTGACATGGAAGAAGTGCGTCGCATCCTTCAAAGTATAATTTTGCCCAAAGATGACAAAACGGGAGAGAAAAATGGATAAAGTGCGGGAGACGGCGGCAAAAATAATCGCCGAAGTTACGGATAAGGGGGCGTATGCCAACATCGCCCTTGCCAAGGCCATAGAGGGCGCGAAGTTTGACGACCGCGACCGACGATTTTTGACGGAACTTGTCTACGGCTCGATAAAGGCGACGGACACCGTTGATTTTATCATAAAAAAATTTGTGAGCCGCCCGCAGAATAAAATTCCGCCAATGATACGCGCCCTCTTGAAAGAAGGTGCGTATCAAATTTTTTTCATGGACAAAGTGCCGCCTTCCGCCGCCGTCAACGAAACGGTAAATATTGCCAAAAAATACGCTCACCTCGGCACGGTGAAGTTTGTCAATGCCGTTTTGAGGAACATGGCGCGGGGCAAAGAGGAAATTTTGGCGGATATGGCGGACGAAAAACGACCCGTCGGGGAGCGGCTGGCGTTTCGTTATTTTGCGCCGCAGTGGCTCGTCGAGCATTGGTGCGACACTTTCGGCGCGGAGGAAACGGCGCAGATGCTTGAATATTTTAACCGCGAACCGAAATTGACACTTCGCGCCAACGCCTTAAAAATTTCCCGCGAAGAACTGACGGAAAAACTTGCCGCCATGGGCGTGGTCTGCCGCCCGTCGGAAATTGCCGCCGAGGGAATTGTCTGCGAAAATGCGGGGGGCTTAAAGGGCTTTTCGCCCCTTCGCGACGGCCTTTGTTATGTGCAGAGCGAAAGCTCCATGCTTGTTGCTCGCGTTGCCGCGCCAAAGAGCGGAGATTTTGTCATAGACGCTTGCGCCGCGCCGGGGGGCAAAGCAACTCATATGGCAGAAATAATGGGCAACAAAGGAAAAATTGTCGCGGCGGATATTTACGAGCATAAACTAAAACTGATAAACGACAACGCCAAACGCCTTGGCATCGACATAATAGAAACGTTACTTGTCGATGCCCGCGAACTGTACAAAAATTACGCCGACGCGGCGGATGTTGTTTTGGTTGACGCGCCATGCTCCGGCCTTGGCGTATTGGGGCATAAGGCTGATTTGCGGCACAACAAAAGCCTTGACGACCTAAAAAAATTTCCGCCGCTTCAAAGGAAAATTTTAACCAAGGCGGCGCAAACGTTGAAAGTCGGGGGAAAATTGGTTTATTCCACCTGCACCGTGGAAGATGCTGAAAACCTGGGCGTGGTAAAAAGTTTTTTGGCGGAGAACGAAAATTTTGTTCTTATCGACGCAGACGAAAATTTGCCGAAAAAAATTGCCGACGGAGATAAAGTCATACGGCTCTACCCCCACAGGCACAACACCGACGGATTTTTTATCGCGTGTATGAGAAAAGACAAGGAATGACGAGCTGTTCCCATAACGCGAAAAGAGGACGGGCAAACCATGGACAAGTTAGTGCAAAAGACATTGCAACGATTGTCGCCGATATGGCAGATGATAATATTTTTCTATCAACGTTTGAGCGGGTATCATCGCATCAGCAGTTGGTTTGATATGGCCTCCGGCACGACATACTATTTTTTGCAGGGGTTTATCCCTTTTTTGGTGTTTTTGGTCAATGTCATGTTGTTCGTCATGGCAACGCAAATCGATACGCTTTACGGCATGATTGCCACATATATGCCCGACCGCATGGCAGGTCCTTTAATCGCCGACATAAGGCGTGTTGTATCCTCCCGAAGTTCTTTGTGGATGTGGGTGACGGGCTTGGTGTCCTTGTATAGTTTCGTGCAGGGCTTGGTGATTTTAACAAGAGCCACCGACAGCTTGGACTACGCCCATACCGAAGGGCTGGCGCACGATATTAAGCAAAACTTGCTTGTGTATATTAAAGCGATAATTTTCACCTTCGGCTTGATGACCGTAATAATATTGTCGTTGGGCTTGCCTGTTTTCGGCAACACCGTAGTGCATTATCTTGACGAAAATCTCGGTTTGCCTTCGGCATTTATCACACTTTGGGATATTTTGCGTTTCATTGTGCCTTTTGCCGTTTTGGTTGTTTGGCTGACCTGCTTTTACATATTTGCGCCCCACACCTACACGCCGCCTTTTCGTCAAGCGGCGTTGACGGCGGTGGTTGTGACGTTTTTTTGGCTGGCAATGACGGCAATATACAGTTGGTGTATGCTTCTTATCCCCAACATGGGCATAGCCTATGGTTCGTTGTTCGGTTTGTTTGCGCTTTTTCTGTGGTTCAAGTTTATCGCTTCCGCCATAATTTACGGCATAGAGTTTCTTATGACCCTCAACGAAATGGAGTTGCGGAAAAAGATTGAACATATGCAAGAGGAAAAATTGTAAGTTGAACTTTTTGCATTTG
>CAJOQC010000262.1 GCA_905236785.1 uncultured Selenomonadaceae bacterium | reverse complement strand
AGTGGTGCTACGCTGAGGAGGAATGACGCAGTATGCCGGAAAAAGACCCGGCAAGGGTGCGGACGAATTATGCAGTGTTTCCTTATATACAAATAAACGGCGGCTTTTTGTAAAAGCCGCCGTCGTTTCAAACCGAAATTCGGCATTTGTTATCATCGCCGTCATTGAGCGATTTCAACAACAACTTTTCTGTCGGCGCGAATGGCCGCCGCCTTCACAACGGTTCGCAAAGCCTTGGCAATTCGCCCTTGCTTGCCGATAATCTTCCCCATATCCTCGGGAGCAACTCGCAAAGTAACCAAAACCGCATCGTTTTCGTCAACGGTCTGCGTTACTTCAATAGCATCCTTGTTGTCAACCAAAGCCTCGGCAATGATTTTAACCAGTTCTTTCATGCCGTATCCTCTCAGTCTTTAGCGACTTTGCTTTGAGCGAATTTGGCCATAACGCCTTTTTTGCTCAAGAGCGAACGAACCGTATCGGTAGGTTGCGCCCCTTTTTTCAGCCAATCCAAGGCTTTATTTTCATCGACATTTATAACAGCCGGGTCTTCGGACGGATCGTAATTACCCAAAACTTCGATAAAACGACCGTCGCGAGGCGAACGGGAATCGGCAACAACAATGCGATAGAAAGGATTTTTCTTTGCCCCCATGCGGTTTAAGCGAATTTTTACCGCCATCTGAAATCACCTCCTTAAAGTGAGATTATATAGAAAGAGCGTCAGAATTTACGAGCGAAGCAAAATTCTTACGCTCTCTCGCTACATACACTCGCGACCAATTATTTCGGGTTGGTATTTTTCTTTGCCCGCGAGTATAAGATCAAAAAGGCAACTTAAAATCGCCCAAGCCGGACAAAGAAGGAAATTTTTTCTTGCCTTTCATTGACTTTTTCATTTTCTTCATCATTTTTTTCATTTCGGAAAATTGTTTGATGAGTTTGTTTACGTCCTGCACGCTTGTACCGCTGCCTTTGGCGATACGACGGCGGCGGCTGCCGTTTATTATTGAAACGTCGGCGCGTTCTTCCTTTGTCATGGACGTTATAATGGCCTCAATGCGACGCATTTCCTTGCCGTTTAAGTCAATATTCGCGTCGTCAAGTTTCTTTTTGACATCGCCCATGCCGGGGATTAACCCCAAAATCTGATCGAGTGAACCCAACTTTTTAACCTGTTGCATTTGGCTCAAAAAATCATCGAGGGTAAATTCATCCTTGCGAATTTTACGCTCCATTTTCTTGGCTTCGGCAAGGTCGAAAGTCGCCTGGGCTTTCTCAACCAAGGAAAGCACATCGCCCATGCCCAATATGCGCGAGGCCATGCGGTCGGGGTAAAAGGGCGTGAGTTCTTCAAGTTTTTCGCCCATACCCACAAACTTTACGGGGCAACCCGTGACGGCTCTAATGGACAGAGCCGCGCCGCCTCTGGCGTCGCCGTCAAGTTTCGTGAGTATCGCGCCGTCAACGCTGAGGGCTTTGTTAAACCCGTCGGCCACGTTTACGGCCTCTTGACCCGTCATGGCATCAACCACCAACAAAATCTCGTTGGGGTTTACGGCATCTTTCATGTCGCGAAGCTCTTGCATTAACTTTTCGTCAATGGCAAGCCGCCCGGCGGTGTCAATGATTATTACGTCGTTAAGATGCGAAACGGAAAACTTTTGCGCCTCTTTGGCTATCGTCACGGCATCCGTGCCTTGGGGCATGGTAAACACGGGCAAGCCCAACTTTTCGCCAACCACTTGGAGCTGCTTTATGGCGGCGGGGCGATAAATATCCGCCGCCACCAAAAGGGGGCGTTTACCTTGCTTTTTGAGCATTATGCCCAGTTTACCCGCGCTTGTCGTCTTGCCCGCGCCCTGCAAGCCAACCATCATTATGGTGGTGGGGGGCTTCACGGACATATTTATCTTGCTGACCTGCCCGCCCATGAGGGCTGTCAGTTCTTCATCGACGATTTTTATTACGGCCTGCGCCGGCGTTAGGGTTTCCAAAACCTCTTGCCCGACTGCCCGTTCTTTTATTTTTTTTACGAAATCACGGACAACCTTAAAATTGACATCGGCTTCCAAAAGAGCCATGCGCACGTCGCGCATTGCCGCATCGACATCATCCTCCGTCAACTTGCCGTGACCTTTAAGTTTCTTAAAAGTCGCCTGAAGTTTTTCGGACAAACTTTCAAACAGCATAGAAATATCCCTGTAAAATCAAGTAATCAACGGTGCTTATTATACATAAGGCAAAAGCCCGTGTCAAGAGTTACCCTTTTAAGGCGCGGTGAGCAATATCCTT
>CAJOQC010000261.1 GCA_905236785.1 uncultured Selenomonadaceae bacterium | reverse complement strand
TTATTTCTTTACGATTTCAAAGAAAACTTTAAGATAAGAGCAGGTGAGCATCAGTGGAAAAAGTCAAAGTTTTGGTGGTTGACGATTCCAAGATTAGCCGCGCCATTATGCAAAAGCACCTTGCCAAGACAAATTTCGAGGTGTGCGCCGAGGCCAAGACAGCGGCGGAGGCCGTGACTTTATACGCCGAACACCATCCGGGGATAGTTACCATGGACATGAACCTGCCGGATGCGGACGGCCTTGAGTGTACGCGCCGTATTCACGCCATAGACCCCGACGCAAAAATCGTGATGATAAGCGCAATGAAGGACGCAAGCCTTGTGGCCAGAGGGCGCGAGGTGGGCATAAGCGCGTTTTTGCAAAAGCCCGTCTCCACCAATGACCTTTTGGACACCCTCATGGTATTGGGGCAGGACAAGGTGGGGAAGGTAAACACCCTAAGAGAGTCCTACGCCAAGGCTTTTGTTCGCGCTCTTCAGCAAGGTCTTTTCAGCATGATAGGCGTGCACAGCCAAACGGAATTGGAATTAGACGAGCGTCGTTTTTTGGACGTGTCGGGAGTGGCCATAATCATAGGGCTTACGGGCTACCCCACCGGGCGCGCCATTGTCTATATGGACACCCAGACCATGAAAAACTTCACGGCGGTGCTTTTGGGGGTTGACGACCCGGAGGAACTCACCGAGGACGAGGCCAGCGACACCGTGGAGGAAGCGGCCAACATCTTGGTGGGGCGCGGCGTGTCGAACATAAACGACGTGTTTAAGGACAAGGAGATGCGCATTACGCCGCCGGGGACTATTTCCGGCACGGGCATAAGAATTGCCAGCCCGCGCCTTACCACCTTCAAGGTGACGGCGCAGACGCGAATCGGCAATGTTTATATGAGCATCGGCTTTGCGGAGGGAGATTGATGTTATGGATGCAAAACTTGTTAATCCCTTCGTGAACGCCTTCACCACCGTCATGCCTCAAATGGGCTTTGTAGAACCCAAACGCACCAAGCTATATATGCGCGAAAAGAACGCCGTTTCTTTGGGCGTGTCCGTGGTGGTGGGCTTTACCAAGCAAGTGCGGGGCAACGTGGTCTACAACATGAGCGAGGATACCGCAAAATATATCGCCTCGGCCATGATGATGGGTATGCCCGTGGCGGAGTTTGATGCCATGGCGCAAAGCGCGATTTCGGAGATGAGCAATATGCTCACCGCCAACGCCGCCACCAACATAACCGGCATGGGGCTTGAGGTTGACATATCCACGCCAAGCCTGTCGGTAGGCAAAAACTTTCAAATAAAAATAAGCGACGGCCAGTACATAACCGTGGAGATGGACTTAGGCGGTTATGTGGTCGAAATTGACATCGCCGTCGATACCCAACAATAACCACCTTTAGCTCGACGGGATTTTCTTCCTGTCGAGCTTTTTTTGGAATAGTTTGTGCTTTTTGCGGGTGTTTTCTTTTTTCTTTCTTTCTTTTTCTCTTTTATTTTTTCAAAAAAGAAAAGAGAAAAAGAAAGAAAGAACATTAACGAAGAACGTAAAAATTAGGAGGAATTATATGAATATAGGGGATATAATACATGGTTTTATTGTGACAAGCGGGAGCGAAGTGCCGGAAGTGCAGGGTACGGCGTATATGTTGCGCCACCAAAAAAGCGGCGCGGAGCTTTTGTACGTCAAGACCGAGGACGACAACAAGGTTTTTTATGCCGCTTTTGCCACGCCGCCGGCGGACGACACGGGGGTGGCGCATATTGTGGAACACTCGGTGCTGTGCGGTTCGCGAAAATACCCCTTGAAAGAACCCTTTGTGGAGCTTGTTAAAGGCTCGTTGAACACTTTTCTTAATGCCATGACCTACCCGGATAAAACGGTGTACCCCGTGGCCAGCCGCAACGACCAAGACTTTAAGAATTTGATGGACGTGTACCTTGACGCGGTTTTTTACCCCGATATGCTGAATAACCCCAACATATTAAAACAAGAAGGTTGGCATTACGAATTGGCGGGGGAGGACGCGCCCTTAAAATACAGCGGCGTGGTGTATAACGAAATGAAAGGCGCGCTGTCCGCGCCGGACAGCCGCTTGGGCAGCAAGATCATGCAAGCCTTGTTCCCCGACAGCGCCTACGGGTTTGAATCCGGGGGCGACCCCGCCGCCATACCCGAATTGACGCAGGAAAAATTCGGCGAATTTCACCGCAAATATTATCACCCGTCAAACTGCCGTTTGTATTTGTACGGCGATATGGACATAGAAGAACGGTTGCAATTTTTGGACGAAGAATATTTGTCCAAGTTTACGAAAATCGAGGCGGCGGGGAAAATCGAGCCGCCAAAACCATTTGGGCAAATGCGGCGGGTGCATGAAGAATACGCCGTGGAAGGCGGCCGCGACACACGGGAAAAAACTTTCCTGTCCTTTGGCATGGTCTTAGACGGTATGCAAAGCCCGGAAAAACTTCTCGCCCTTGAGATTTTAACCCATATTCTCTTTAAGGCGGAGGCCGCCCCCGTGCGGGAAGCTCTTATTGCGGCGAACCTTGGGAGCGACGTTGACGCAGAACTTGAAGGCGACCTTTTGACCCCCATGTTCACCGTCACCGTCACCAACTCCGAGGCGGAGCGGGCGGATAAATTCCTGCAGCTCACCATGGACACCCTAAGAGAAACGGCGCAAAAGGGGCTTAGCCCCACCCTTGTGGAATCCGCCGTGGCCGCCGCCGAATTTAAGCTGCGGGAAGCGGATTTTGGCTCTGCGCCCAAAGGGTTAATCTATGGCCTGCGTGTGTTAAAAGGTTGGAACTACGGCAAAGACCCGGTGCAATACCTCCGTTACGAAGAATACCTACAACATATTAAAGACGGCTCAACAAAAGGTTACTTTGAAAAACTTATCGAAGAAGTATTTATAAAGAACCAACACAAAGTTCTGCTTACCATGACCCCCAGCGCGGATTTGGAGGCGCGGGAGGAAAAGAAACTTGCCGACAAGTTGGCGCAAATAAAACGCGGCATGACAAAAGAGGACTTAGCCCGCGTCATGGCGGAAGAACAGGAGCTTAAAATTCGCCAGCAAACCCCCGACACGGCGGAGGCTTTGGCGAAAATCCCACTTCTTAAACTTTCGGACATCAAAAAGACCTGCGAGCATTTCCCCCTTGAAGAGCGTAGAGCGGCGGGGGCAAAGGTGCTGTTTAGCGACGTTGACACCAACGGCATTTGTTATCTTAATCTGTATTTTGACGCCCTCACCGTACCCCAGGAAAAATTGCCGCTGTTGTACTTTTTGACGGACATAATCGCCGCCACGGACACGAAAAAACGCGGCTACGGCGAACTTGACGAACTTTTGAACCTAAAGACCGGCGGTTTTGCGGCGGAACTTGGGGCAAGCGACGAAACAGACCCCGCCGCCTTTAACCCCCGGTTGCGGATTGAAGTTAAGGCACTCCTTTCAAACATTGAAGCAATGTTTGATCTTACGGCGGAAATTCTCACAGAATCCCTTTTCACCGACAAAAAGCGAATTAAGGATTTGCTGGCGGAGACAATTTCCGACATGGAACTTAGCTTCCACAGGAACGCCCATAACTTGGTGGCAAGCCGCATAAGCCGCAACCTTACCATGTGCGGCTACTATTCCGACGAAGGTTATTTGCCCTGCTATAGGTTCTTGAAGGAACTTGCGGCGGATTTTGACAATCGGTTCGACGCTTTTGCCGCCGACGCCGCCGACATTTGCCAAAAAGCCTTTAACCGCAAGAACATCATCGCAAGCGTCACCATGAAAGACAGTGATTACCCCCTGTTTGAAAAAGCCTTCAATGGCTTTATAAAGAAACTTCCCAACGTGGATTTGCCCCGCCAAAACTACGAAATGCCCCCCAAGGAGGGGAAAACGGGGCTTCTTGCCACCGGGGAAGTGCAGTATGTGGGCAAGGGCGCGAACTTTATTCGCCTTGGCCACGAATACACGGGGGCGTTGCAGGTTCTAAGCACCGTTTTGCGCTATGAATATTTTTGGACAAAAATTCGGGTGCAGGGGGGAGCTTACGGGGCGTTTGCCAATTTTTCCCGCACGGGCAACCTGTTTTTCGGTTCGTACCGCGACCCGCGCTTGGGGGAAACCATCGACGTTTTTGACGGCGCGGCGGATTTTGTCAAAAATTTTGCCGCCGATGAGCGGGAAATTACCAAATACGTCATCGGCACAATTTCAAACATTGATATGCCGAAAACGCCCCGAGGCAAGGGCTACACGGCGACGCAACTGTATTTTGCGGGAATAACCGACGAAATGCGCCAAAAATCCCGTGATGAGATTTTGTCCGTGACGGCGGAAAAAATTCGCGCCCTTGCGCCGCTCATAGATGCCGCCATGAAGGAAAACAACCTTTGCGTCTTCGGCGGCGAAAAAGCCTTGAAGGACAACGAAAAACTGTTTGACAAACTAATCGAAACGGCACAATAATGGGGAGGTCTTTTTGTGAAGGACATAATTTTCAGGGGCGCGGGGGTTGCCATCATCACGCCCTTTAACGAAACGGGCATCAACTTTGCCGAGTTCGGGCGCATCATCGACGACCAGATAGCAGGCGGCACAGACGCCATAGTGGCGGCGGGCACCACGGGGGAATCCGCCACCCTCAGCGACGAAGAACACCGCGCCGTGGTGAAATTCGCCGTAGACCATGTTAAAGGCCGCGTCCCCGTCATCGCCGGGGCAGGTTCCAACGAAACCGCCTACGCCGCCGAGCTTGCCAAACACGCCGAAAGCGCGGGGGCGGACGCTATTTTGGCCGTCACCCCCTACTACAACAAATGCACCCAAAAAGGTTTGGTGAAGCACTACACCGCCATAGCCGACGCGGTGAACATTCCTCTTATTGTCTACAACGTACCCTCCCGCACGGGGGTCAACATTGCGCCGGAAACTTACGCCGCCTTGGCGGAACACCCGCGCATAAACGCCGCGAAGGAGGCATCGGGGAATATTTCCGCCGTGGTGAAAATGCAAAAACTTTGCGGCGACAAGCTGAACCTGTATTCGGGCAACGACGATCAAATTGTGCCGATTTTGTCCTTGGGTGGCTTGGGGGTTATCTCCGTCCTTTCAAACGTCGCGCCGCGTGCCGTCCATGACATCTGCGAAAATTTCTTCGCCGGCCGCACGGATGCCGCCGCCAAAATGCAAATTGACTGCTCCGACCTTATAGACGCCCTCTTTTGCGAGGTGAACCCCATACCCGTAAAAGCGGCCATGGAGCTTTTGGGCTACAAAACCGGCGGCCTGCGTATGCCCCTTACGGATATGGAACCGCAGAATTTGGAAAAACTAAAAGCGGCAATGAAGGCTCATGGATTGATATAATTCCTTCTTTTCTTTTT
>CAJOQC010000260.1 GCA_905236785.1 uncultured Selenomonadaceae bacterium | reverse complement strand
CGGGTGAAAGGTACTAAAAACGTTCTGGCCACCTCTAAAATCTCCCTCCGTCAGCCCTGCGGGCTGCCACCTCCCTCCAAGAGGGAGGCTTAAATCTCAGCCCTCCTCTTGGAGGAGGGTGTCGGCGTAGCCGACGGGAGGAGGTATAAAAGCGAGTTTTTAGAGATGCCCATTACTTTCGAGGGGCAGGAAAAAAAGCCTTTGCCCTTTGCCGAAAAGAATGATACAACAATCTTTGCAAGGGGTGTTTTGTATCGTCATTTCGACGGGCAAGGCATCTTATAGGCTCTTTGGCGTGTTTCCGGCACGTCGAGGGGTCTTTTATTTTGTGGTTGTCAGCGTGGCGGTGGCGCTCCTCCTTCCAGCCATTCCATAAATTCATAGGCAAATTTTTTATGAGTGGTTGGAAGACGGCTGTAAATGTCAATAATTTCCAGCTTTTCAAGAAGTTTTTCCGCATCTTCTTTTGATAGGTCGTCGATTGCGTAACTTCTCACGAATTTTCCAAGTTTGGCGATAAGTTCTTTTATACGCCTTCTTTGTTCGTTGGTAGGCAGTTCTATTGCTTGCACGGCGTATGCTCCTTAATTCCGGTCAATTTTTTAGAGGCTTTGAATGTTCGCCCTTAATGCCAGTCCCTTTCTGATTTGTCGAGGCGGGCGCGTTTTGCCGGGGTAAGCTTTGTAAAATTGCTGTACCATATAGATAAGGTGATGCTGTTGTCATATAGTTCCTGAGGGGCAATATCACGCCCATTTGCCCATTCTACGGTATATTTATTAACAAATACACGTTGAAAAACTTCCTTGTCATTCAATGGGGCATAGAATGGCATAGACAAATAAGGGGATACATCAAATACTTTCTCCTCCCCCGTGAAAAATGCAAGGAGCAGTTTGTAATCGGGCAGCGGGCTTACTGCCATCGGACGTACCATGATATAATGTTCCTTCCCATCCTTCGCCTGCTGTGCGGGCAGCCGTTATCTCCGGCGGTGTGTCGGTTGTGTATACGATTATAAAATATATTATCGGCGAAAAATTGTCAAAGGAAAATATGCACTTTTCAAGCAGGAAAACGCACCCAAACAGACGAATTGTAAACCTGTTAAAAAGCCTACCCTTATTGTGTTTTTTGAAAGGATCATCGCCATGAAAATATCGTCAAAATTACTTTCGGCCATGCTGGCCGCAGGACTCCTGTGCGCCGCCTCACCCATGGCGGCGCAAGCGGCCGACAACGACCTTAAATGGTGGCAAAAGACCTGCGTTTATCAGATTTACCCCAAAAGTTTCGCCGACACAACGGGGAGCGGCGTCGGGGATTTGCGGGGCATTATTGAACACTTGGATCATATTAAGTCCATAGGTTGCGGCGCGATTTGGCTCACCCCCGTGTACCCATCCCCCATGGTTGACAACGGCTATGACATTGCAAACTACACCGACATCGACCCCTCCTACGGCACAATGGCGGATTTTGAAAATTTGGCGGCGGAGGCAAAAAAACGGGACATCCGCCTTGTTATGGATTTGGTCTTTAACCACAGCTCAGACAAGCACGAATGGTTCAAAGAATCCCAAAAAAGCCGCACGAACCCCAAAGCCGATTGGTATATATGGCGCGACGCAAAGGAAAACGGCGAGCCGCCCACCAACTGGCGCAGCATCTTCGGCGGCTCGGCTTGGAGCTACAGCAAAGAGCGGGGGCAATACTATTTGCACACCTTCGCCAAGGAACAGCCCGACCTTAACTGGGAAAACCCCGAAGTCCGCCACGCTCTTTACGAAGCGGCGCGGTTTTGGCTTGACAAAGGGGTGGGGGGCTTTCGTATTGACGCCATAACCTACATCAAAAAGCCCGCCGAATTTGTTGACGGCAAGCCCGACGGCGAGGACGGCCTTTCGGGCATTCATGGCTTAACCGCCAACACCCCGGGGATTTTGGATTTTCTCCATGAGTTTAAGCAGGAAGTCTTTGCCAACGGCGATATTTTCACCGTGGGCGAGGCCAACGGCGTATCCCCCTCCGATCTGCCGAAATGGGTCGGGAAGGACGGCGTGTTTGACATGGTTTTTGAGTTTTCCCACATGAATTTGCCCCTTAAAAAAGGGGAAGTATGGTGCAGGCCGACGGAATGGAAACTTTCGGAGTTAAAGGCCGCCATTACCTCAAGCCAAAAGGCCACTCAAGACAACGGTTGGTGCCCCGTGTTTTTTGAAAACCACGACCAACCTCGCGCCGTCAATCACTTTTTCCCCGCCGGGGCGGACACAAAAAAAGCCGCCAAAGCCATAGCCGCGGTTCTTTACACCATGCGCGGCACTCCCTTTGTCTACGAAGGCCAGGAGCTTGGCATGACCAACGTGGCTTTTCCCTCCATCGACGATTACAACGATATATCCTCCCACGGACAATACAAAAACGCGCTGACGGAAGGATTTTCGCCGCAAAAAGCCCTTGATTTCGTGCATTTTTTTAGCCGCGATAACGCTCGCACTCCCATGCAATGGACAAACGGGGCAAATGCCGGCTTCACGACGGGCAAACCATGGTTGCCCGTAAACCCCAATTACCCCAACGTGAACGCCGCCCTTGAAAGCGCGGACAAAAATTCCGTGCTTTCCTTCTACCGCGACCTTGGCAAATTGCGCCGACAACGCAAAGAGCTTGTTTTCGGCAGTTACGAAGAACTTTTGCCCGCCGACGAACAAATTTTCGCCTTTGCCCGCAGGTATCAAAACAAAGCCCTTGTGACGGCGGTTAATTTTTCTTTGCAACCTGCGCCGCTCCCAAAGAGCATTTACGGCGGCAAACTCATTTTCGCAAGCCAAAAAAATTCCGACCAAGACACCCTTTTGCCCTTGGAAGCGCGGGTGTACGAGGAAACAGGAAGATAATAGGCATCGACAAGAAATAATACTAATCTTAGATAAAAATTTTAAGTAAAATTTTTATCTAAGATACGCCTGCTTCGCAGGCTACAGTCGCGCCTTCGGCACGT
>CAJOQC010000259.1 GCA_905236785.1 uncultured Selenomonadaceae bacterium | reverse complement strand
TTGGGATTCCTGCCTCCCCTGAAAGGGGAGGTGCCCGCAGGGCGGAGGGGTTCAGACGAAAAATGGAGTTTTTAGAGGTTGCCTTTAAGGACGATTTGAAAAGTTTGGCGCGGATTGGATTAAGGAAGCACTGCATAATTCCTCCGCCCCCTTGCCGATTCTTTTCCGGCATACTTCGTCAAATGCCGCCTAACGTAGCACTGCTTTCGTCTTGTGCCCTTTAATTCACACTTTGCCGCCAAAAAAAAGCAAATTTCTTGACAAGCGTCGCCGCCTGTACTATCATAGCAAAAAACTTTTTTTAGGAAAGCAGGTAATTAACGTGGCTTTTTACTTTGACGAACCATCCCGTACATTCGGCGAATACCTTTTGGTTCCGGGGTATTCTTCGGATAAATGCATCCCCGCCAATGTTTCTCTTGCTACGCCCCTTACGAAATTTCGCCGGGGCGAAACGCCGAAAATAACCATGAATATCCCCATGACCAGCGCGATTATGCAGTCCGTGTCAAACGACACCATGGCCATCGCTCTTGCCAAAGAAGGAGGCATTTCCTTTATATACGGCTCGCAAAGCATAGAGGACGAAGCCGCCATGGTGCGCCGCGTCAAAAATTATAAATCGGGCTTTGTCAGCAGCGACTCGAACATTCTCCCCACGACAACCCTAAAAGAAATTCTCGCTCTCTTAGAAAAAACCGGCCATTCCACCATGGCCGTCACCGAAGACGGCACGCCCACGGGGAAACTTTTGGGCATAGTGACAAGCCGCGATTATCGCATAAGCCGCATGACCGGCGACGAACAGGCCAAGGATTTTATGACGCCCTTTGAAAAGCTCATTTACGCCGACGCGGCAACAACCACTCTTTCCATGGCCAACGACATGATTTGGGAGCATAAATTAAATATGCTTCCCATTATCGACAAAAACCAACGCCTCACCCACATGGTTTTTCGCAAGGACTACACCGACAATAAGGAAAACGAGCTTGAACTTATCGACGAACATAAACGCTACATCGTGGGTGCGGGCATAAACACCCGCGATTACGCCGAGCGTGTGCCTGCTCTGCTTGAAGCAGGGGCGGACGTTCTTTGCATTGATTCTTCGGAAGGGTTCACCGAATGGCAAAAAATTACCCTCAATTATATTCATGAAAAATTCGGCGACAATGTGAAAGTCGGCGCGGGAAACGTGGTGGATGCAGACGGTTTCCGTTTTTTGGCAAAGGCCGGCGCAGACTTTATCAAAGTCGGCATCGGCGGCGGATCTATTTGCATAACCCGCGAGGCCAAAGGCATAGGCCGCGGGCAAGCGACGGCGGTCATTGACGTGTGCCGCGCCCGTGACGAATATTTTGCCGAAACGGGAGTGTATATCCCCGTGTGCAGCGACGGCGGCATTGTCCATGATTATCACATGACCCTTGCCCTTGCCATGGGCGCGGACTTTTTGATGTTGGGGCGTTATTTTTCCCGTTTTGACGAAAGCCCCACGGACAAGGTGCGGGTGAACGGAACTTATTACAAGGAATACTGGGGCGAAGGCTCGAACCGCGCCCGCAACTGGCAACGCTACGACATGGGCGGGGACAAGAAACTTTCCTTTGAAGAGGGCGTTGACAGCTACGTCCCATACGCAGGCCCGTTAAAGGACAATGTGAACATTACTCTTTCAAAAATTCGCTCCACCATGTGTAACTGCGGCGCGCTTAATTTGCCGGAATTTCGCGATAAGGCGCGGCTTACCCTTGTGTCGGCGGTCAGCATCGTGGAGGGCGGCTCGCATGACGTAATACTGCGCGATCAATTCGGCGGCAACAGATAAATTTTTCCGCAAAAAGAGGATTTTTGCCGGGAATGACAAATTATACATAACATGACGGGATAAACGCCGTTGTGCAAAGTTGCATTTGTCATTCCCGGCATTTTTATAAAAACGAGGAAGAGCAATAACGATGAAACAGTTTGTTTATGATTTCAAGGAAAAGGCGGAAATAAAATCCTGCCTGAATGATTTTAAGGAACAATGCCCCAACCATTATTCTTCGATATTGGCGTCGCTTTTTACCTGTTTTAACGACCCCGCAACAATCAGCGAACTGACCGACGAAATAAAAGCCGTCCTGCCCCAAGCAAACGTGGTGGGCATGACCTCATCGGGCGGCATAAAGGACGGGGAAATGTCCCTCCACAGCACGATTTTAAGCATAATGGTCTTTGACAACACATGGCTTAAAATATTCGATTTCGACGAAAACACCGACCCCGTGGAGGCCGGCGACCTTTTTTTGGTGGAGTGCCAAGCCATGCGAAATTTGCAGGCCATCGAATTTTTGGCTACGCTCCACACTTTTAACGCCCGCGCTTTTATGCAGCGTTTGGACGATTTGCCCGATTATGTGACGGTGTTTGGCGGCGGCGCGGACACCTACAACGCCGAAGAAGCCACTTATGTTTTTGCCGACGGCAAAGTGTTGGCGTCGGGGATGGTGGCAGTGTGTTTTGACAGCCCCACCCTTGCGGTTCACGTTCATTCCGGGTTTGGTTGGAAACCTTTGGGCGCGCCCATGAAGATAACTTCGACCCATGGCAACATGATAATCCGCGAGCTTGACGATCAACCCGCCATTTCCGTTTACGAAAAATATTTGAAAATATCGGGCAACAAAAATTTTCGCAAGAATACGTTGGAATTTCCCCTCCTTTTGGAGCGGGGCGGGGCGCGGCTCGCCCGTTTGCCCGACGATTATATGGAGGACGGCTCCTTGGTGTTTAACGCCGACTGTCATGAGGGCGAGTATGTTCGCCTTGCCTACGGCGACACCGAGGAAATTTTGCGGCACACCCTCCACATTCAACAAACGATAATCGGCACTTCCCCCGAAGCGGTTATGGTCTTTAGTTGCGTTACGCGGCGGATTTTTTTGGGGGACGCGGTTAATTTGGAACTTCGCCACTATAAGGATATTGCGCCCACGTCGGGGCTTTACACCCATGGCGAATTTGACCGCCGCGGCGGGCGTATTCAAATGCTTAACATGACCTTGGTGTCCGCAAGTTTTCGCGAAGGCGCGGTGGAAGAGCCGCCCAAGGTTTTGCCCGATGCCGACGAGCAGGAAATAAGCGATGCCATGAGTTTGGCGCAACGATTGGCCTGTTTTATCACCGTCACCAGCCAAGAGTTGGTGCAGGCAAATCATAAACTTGCGGTGCTTGCCAAACATGACCGCCTCACCGACCTGTATAATCGCGGGGAAATCGAAGCCACGTTAAAACGTAATCTTGACGGTTTCGTGTCGCCCCTGTCGGTGATTATGCTTGACATTGACAATTTTAAGTCCATAAACGACACCTTCGGGCATGAAATGGGGGACGCGGTGTTAAAGGCCGTGGCCAAACTTTTGACCCAAAACATTCGCCAAGTGGATTCGGCGGGTCGCTGGGGCGGCGAAGAGTTCCTCATCGTCCTTCCGGGCAGCGACATAAAAGCCGCCGTAACGGTGGCCGAACGTATTCGGCAAAAACTGGCGACAACGGACATTTTGCCCGGCAAACGCCAAGTTACGGCAAGTTTCGGCGCAGCGGAGATAAACGACGGCGAAGAATATCTTTCCTTTTATCAACGCGTGGATGCAAATTTGTACACGGCGAAAAAGAC
>CAJOQC010000258.1 GCA_905236785.1 uncultured Selenomonadaceae bacterium | reverse complement strand
ATTTCTTACGGAGAGTTGCATGAGACTAATCGCAGTTTAAAACCTTATAAACATTTAAAATTTTAAACTGCGATTAGTATTAGGGAGTTTTTGATATGTTGCCAAGAAAAAAATTATTATGACAAGAAATTCGCCGCATTAGGAGGAAAATCCTCTTTGCACAACGTCAAAATAAATTGTCAAAAACAAGTTTTTAGAGGTTACCAGTTGGCGTATGTTATGGTAGAGAACATACCGTGAATATTTTCAATCGGAGGAAAGAATATGGCGAGGAAACCGGCTCTTATTGCCAGCGATTTGGATGGCACGTTGCTTTTGAACGGAAAACAATCTTTAAGCAAAGACGCGCCGAACATTGTAAGGCGTATTATGGACAGCGGCATAATTTTTGTGGCCGCCAGCGGCAGACGATACGACAATATGCAAAATCTCTTTTCGACAGTAAAAGACGACATAGGTTACGTCACCGACAACGGTTGCCTTGCTTATTGGCAAGGGGAGAGAATTTGGCGGCAGACCATGGAACTTGAAACGGGGCGAAAAATAATCGCGGCCTTGGCCGACGTTCCGGGGGTAAAAACCTTCGTGGCGGCGGAAAAAAGCTGTTATGTGGACACCGAGCATAAAGAGTTCGGCGATTTCATGCGAAATGCGGTGGGTTTTACCGTCACCGTGGTTGACAGCCTTTATGACATCGGCGAGCCGTATATGAAAATTTCCGCCTACGAAGAAGGCGGCCTCACCGATACGGCGCATTGGAAAGAACTTTTCGGCGATACCTGCACGGTGCAAACCGGCGGTTTCGATTGGCTCGACATGATTCCGGCGGGGGCGAACAAAGGGGCGGCCATGGCCATACTTCTCGATAAACTCGGAATTTCCGCCGCCGACTGCATAATGTTCGGCGATAACGAAAACGACAGGGAGATTCTCTCCTTGGTGGGTTGCCCCATCACCATGACCACGGCGGTGGAAGGGATAAAACCTCTGGGCAAATACCACACCGACAACGTGGAAAAATCCTTGAAAAGAATACTCGACGGCGAAGGCTACGAATGGTAAAAAAAGCCGAGGATATACCTCGGCTTTTTGTCGCGCAACAAAAAATTTTATTTGTCGAAATAGCGGTCGCGCAAACCTTTGAAACCGCAACCGTGACGGGCTTCGTCTTTGGCCATCTCGTGCACGGTGTCGTGAACCGCGTCGAGGTTTAATTTTTTGGCCAATGTCGCCAATTCTTTCTTGCCGGCGCAGGCTCCGTGTTCCGCATCGATACGCATCTCAAGGTTTTTCTTGGTGCTGTCCGTCAAAACTTCACCCAACAGCTCGGCAAACTTGGCAGCGTGTTCCGCCTCCTCAAAGGCGTATTTTTTGAATGCCTCGGCGATTTCAGGATAACCCTCGCGGTCGGCTTGGCGGCTCATAGCCAAGTACATTCCGACTTCGGTACATTCCCCGGTAAAGTTTTGGCGAAGACCTTCCAAAATCTCCGGCGGCGCATCTTTGGCTACGCCCACCCTATGCTCGTCGGCGAAAACCAAATCGCCGCTTTGCTCCGTGAATTTCGCGGCGGGAGCTTTGCAGACGGGGCAAGCCTCGGGGGGAGCATCTCCTTCGTGAACATAGCCGCAGACGGTGCAGACAAATTTTTTCATATAAAAAGCCCTCCTTGTTAGAGAATACATATACACAGCAAAGACGAAAATTTTCGTCAAACAAGGTAATTATAAATGAAAATCATCAAAAAGGGAATAGCTTGACGCAAAATTTTTCAAAAAATTTTGACAATAATGATTATCATTTGACATCATAAATTCAAAAAATCCGTAAAAAATTTATTACCGCGAATTATTGCGAAGGAATTTTTTGCTTGGCGGCGAAAACAAACATAAAAATTAGAATCGTTCACTATAATGTTTTTATACTACTCTCAGTTAGAAATTTTATTTCTTACTGAGAGTTACATGAGACTAATCTTCGATAAAAATCCTCATAGATTACT
>CAJOQC010000257.1 GCA_905236785.1 uncultured Selenomonadaceae bacterium | reverse complement strand
GGTGTTAGGTTGCGGCGTTGACGTGGCATACCCGCCGTCAAACAGAAATCTTCTTGAAGAAATCGCCGCAAAAGGCGCAATCATATCGGAGTACGCCCCCGGCACACAACCCTTGGGCGGTTTCTTCCCGGCGCGAAACCGAATAATCGGCGGCCTTTCACGGGGAATTTTGGTGGTGGAGGCCGGGGAAAAGAGCGGCGCGCTCATCACCGCCGAACAGGCGTTAAACAACAATCGCGACGTTTTTGCCGTGCCCGGCAACATATTTTCCCCCATGAGCATAGGTTGCCACAATCTGATCCGCCAAGGTGCAAAACTCACCGCCAAGGCCGAGGATATTTTGGAAGAATACGCCGATATTCTTGAAGAATTAAAAAGCGGCTATGTGCAAGTGGATATGTTTGCCAACGCCGAAGCCAAACCCGCCAAGACGCGACAAACGCCAAAAGCGGAAAACAAAAAAAAGCCGCCGCCGAAATTGGACGATTTAAGCGACGACGAGCGGGCTTTATACGGGCTGTTGGCCTTTGACGCATCCATGTCCGTGGACGAAATTATGATGAAGTCCGATGGGAAGTTTACGAATGTGACGGAGCTTTCCGCACTTCTTACCGACATGAGCATAAAGGGGCTTATTGCGAAGAACCGTTTTCAGGAATATATAAGAGCATAGGAGGAATACACTTTTGTCTACCGCGGCAAAAAACAAAACGGGCAAGACTTTGGTGGTGGTGGAGTCCCCCGCCAAGGCCAAGACCATCGAAAAATATTTGGGGAGAAATTTTACGGTTTGCGCCTCCATGGGGCATCTGCGGGATTTGCCCAAGAGCCAGTTCGGCATTGACACGGAAAATAATTTTGCGCCGAAGTACATAAACATTCGCGGCAAGGGCGACATCATAAAAACGCTGAAAAAAGCGGCGCAAAAGGCGGACAAAGTTTACCTTGCCAGCGACCCCGACCGCGAAGGCGAAGCGATAGCATGGCATCTTTCCTACATATTGGGGCTAAACCCCGAAACGGACTGCCGCATTATTTTTAACGAAATCACCAAAAACGCCATAAAGCAAGCGGTTGAAAAGCCGCATCCAATCGACATGGCGCGGGTTGACGCCCAACAGGCGCGAAGGATGCTCGACCGCATCGTTGGCTACAAACTAAGCCCCCTGTTGTGGCGCAAAGTGAAAAAAGGCCTTAGCGCAGGGCGTGTGCAGTCCGTGGCGGTGAAACTTATCTGCGACCGCGAACGGGAGATAGAAGCCTTTAACCCGCAAGAATATCACACCCTTAACATCAAGCTGAAAAAAGGGCGTTCGCCCTTGCCGCCCATGCAAATCGCGAAGATAAAAGACCAACGGTTGGCGCGAAACGCCGACGACATCGAAAACGGCGCGTTGGTGCTTAAAACCGAGGACGAAGCTGCAAAAATCGTGGCCGACGTAAAAAAACAAATTTTCGCGGTGACGGCGGTGCAAACAGGGCATCGCGCCAAGAACCCAATGCCCCCCTTCACCACCAGCACCCTTCAGCAGGACGCGGCGCGGCGTTTGGGTTTTACGTCCAAAAAAACCATGATGCTTGCCCAACAGCTTTATGAAGGCGTAACTTTTGGGCATAGGGGTTCTATGGGTCTTATAACGTATATGCGTACCGATTCGGTGCGGATTTCCGCCGTGGCGCAGGAGGCGGCTCGGGAGTTTATAGCAGGGGAGTTCGGCGCGGATTATGTGCCGACCAAGCCCCATGTTTACGCGGCGAAGAAAAAAGCCCAAGACGCTCATGAAGCCATTCGCCCCACGGATATAACCATAACGCCGGACGTGGCGGAAAAACATCTAAATAAAGACCAAGCAAAACTTTATCGGCTTATTTGGCAGCGTTTCGCCGCCTGTCAAATGTCGGCGGCGCAGTACGACACCATTACGGCGGATATTTTGGGCGGGAAGGATTATTTTTGCCAAGCTCGCGGTTCGCGGAAGGTGTTTGACGGTTTTACCCGCATTTACGAAGCTGACGGCGGCGCAAAGGGCGAGAAGGATATAAACCTCCCGGAGCTTGCCCCGGGGGATAAGCTGATCCTTGACAACATCGAATCGGAGCAACACTTCACCCAACCG
>CAJOQC010000256.1 GCA_905236785.1 uncultured Selenomonadaceae bacterium | reverse complement strand
GTGGTGCTACGCTGAGGAGGAATGACGCAGTATGCCGGAAAAAGACCCGGCAAGGGTGCGGACGAATTATGCAGTGTTTCCTTAAAAGAACAAAGCAAGAGAAAAAATCAGTTTTCAGAGGTTCACATTAACATTTTTTTCTCCTATAATAAGACCAATAAGACGAAAAAACGAAAAGCATACGGAGGTTTTTATGGACAAGCAAACACGCCCCGAGTGGAACGAATATTTTTTGGACATCGCAAAGGCCGTCGGGCGGCGTTCGACCTGTCTGCGCCGTCGGTACGGCGCAATAATAGTGAAAGACAGAATAATAATCAGCACCGGCTATAACGGCGCGCCGCGAGGGGAAGCCAACTGCATAGACACAGGAATTTGCGAACGGGAGCGGCTAAAAGTCCCCAAGGGGCAAAACTATGAACTTTGCGTAGCCGTCCACGCCGAGCAAAACGCCGTAATTTCCGCCGACCCCGTAAAAATGAAAGGCGCGGATATTTATGTGGCGGGTTTTAACGCCGATGGCACGGTTGCGTCGGGGAAACCATGTTTGTTGTGCCGACGCATGATACGAAACGCCATGATAGGGCGCGTAATATATATTGACGAAAAGGGCGACGTTGTTATTTGTTCGCCGGAAGAGATAACGGATTAGGAGGAGTTTTGCCATGAATTTGCTTACCGTTACCAAAAGAGCGGGACACACCGTCCCCTATGACAAACAAAAAATTTATAACGCAATCGCCGGCGCGGTGAACGACAAAAACCCCTTAACCGGCGAGGACGAAGCCATGTCGGCGGAGGATATTGCCTGCGTTACCGACAATGTGGAGAAAAAAATTGCCCACCGGCAGAACATCAGCGTCGAAGAGATACAGGACGTGGTGGAAAAGGAGCTTATGCGCTACGGCAGGTACGAAATTGCCAAAAAGTACATTCGCTACCGCCATCGCCATGAAGAACGCCGCCGTGCTCAAAAGCATCTTATGGACAGCTATCGCGAAATATTTTTCGCCGACGCGGCCAGCGTCGATATGAAACGGGACAACGCCAACATCAACACCGACGCCTCCATGGGCATAATGTTGAAACTTGGCGCGGAGGGCGCAAAGCATTTTGTGGATAATTATGTCTTGCCGGAAAAGTATGCCGTTGCCGACAAGGAAAATTACATTCATATTCACGATAAGGATTTTAGCCTTATCACTTTTAACTGTTGCCAGATTGACCTCTTAAAACTTTTTCATGGCGGTTTTTCCACGGGGCATGGTTTTTTGCGCGAGCCTAATTCCATTCGCGCCTACGCCTCCTTGGCTTGTATCGCCATTCAATCCAATCAGAACGATATGTTCGGCGGTCAATCCATAAACGCCTTTGACTACGCCATGGCCGAAGGGGTGAAAAAATCCTTTCAAAAGGCGGTGTTGGACGAAACCGCCCGCGCTTTTGTCTATCGTTTTGACTTGCCCCGTGATTTTTCGGACAAGGATTTTCGGCAACAATTAAAAAGCAACGTCAACTGGGAAATTTGCCGTTATGCGGAAAATGACGAGGACAAGCAAAAAGCCGCCGAAAATATCGCCATGGCTCTTCATACCGCCCTCCATGAAGAATTTGACAGCCCGGAGGATATTGAGCGGGACGCGGCCAATATTTACCGTTTGGCCTGCCGGGACGTGGAGGAAGAAACCCATCAAGCCATGGAGGCCTTAATCCATAATTTTAACACTCTTCACAGCCGCGCCGGGGCGCAAGTGCCGTTTTCGTCCATAAACTACGGCATGGACACCTCCCCGGAGGGGCGTTTGGCCACTCGCGAAGTTCTAAACGCTATATGGGCGGGGCTTGGCAACGGCGAAACGCCGATTTTCCCGATTTCCGTGTTCCAATTAAAAGCGGGGGTAAACTATAACGAGGAAGACCCAAACTATGATTTGTTTTGCCGCGCCTGCGAAGTGAGCGCAAAACGTCTTTTCCCAAACTTTGTGAACCTTGACGCGCCCTATAATTTGCAGTATTACAAAGAAGGCGACTATAACAGCTACGTTGCCACCATGGGCTGTCGCACCCGGGTCATGTCAAACGTGAACGGCCGCGAGGAATCGGGAAGCCGCGGCAACTTTTCCTTTGTCACCATAAATCTTCCCAAGCTCGCCTTGGAGGCCAAAGGCGACATTGATAAGTTTTGGAAACTGTACGAAGAATACATTCGGCTTTGCCACGACTACCTGCTGTTTCGCTTGCAGACCATAGCGGAAAAACACGTTTACAATTATCCTTTCCTAATGGGGCAGGGCGTGTGGATGGGCAGCGACGAATTAAAGTGGAACGACAGCATAAAAGACGTACTTAAGCACGCCTCCTACTCGATAGGTTTTTGCGGCTTGGCGGAGTGTTTGGTGGCGTTAATAGGAAAACATCACGGCGAAAGCGAAGAGGCTCAGGAGTTGGGGCTTAAAATCGTGGGTTTCCTGCGGGAAATGACGGATAAATTCACCCGGGATGATCACATGAACTGGACGACCTTTGCCACTCCCGCCGAATCCACCGCCGGTCAGTTTCAACGCGCAAATCAAAAAGTGTACGGCAAGATTAAAGGCGTGACCGACCACAATTACATGACAAATTCAAATCATGTCCCCGTATATTGCAAAATTCGCGCCATTGACAAAATCCGCATCGAAGCGCCCTATCACGCGCTCACCAACGCCGGACATATCGCCTACATCGAGATGGACGGCGACCCGTCTAAGAACGTGGCGGCGTTTATAAAAATCGTCCGCGCCATGCATGACCATGACATGGGTTATTTTTCCATAAACCATCCCGTGGATCGCGACCCCGTTTGCGGCTACACCGGGCTTATCGAAAACGAATGTCCCCATTGCCACCGTCTTGAGCGCGAATACGGCGAATTTACCATAAAGAGATTGCATTGACAATTATGCAGTGCTTCCTTAAATTTTCGTTAAAAATAAAATTCCGCCGCCCGCTTTTATATACAACGGGCGGCGGCTTTGTTATAATATCTGCCGTAATTATCCGATAATCGAAAGAGGAACTCTCATGAAAAAATATCTTCGGCAAAAAATCTGCCTGTCCGCAGCCATAGCGGCGGCGGAAATTTGCCTTTTTGCGCCCAATGGCTTCGCGGCGGATTTATCCCTAAAAGACGCGGTGGAAGCCGCGCTTAAAAACAGCACGCCCCTTAGAATAACCGCTCAAGGGGAAAAATCCGCCGAAATCGCCCTTCG
>CAJOQC010000255.1 GCA_905236785.1 uncultured Selenomonadaceae bacterium | reverse complement strand
CCCTCTTGGAGGGAGGTGGCAGCCCGCAGGGCTGACGGAGGGAGTTTTTAGAGGTTGCCTTAAATTTTTATCGAGGATTAGTATTAGAGATGCCCTAAAATTTATAGCTGAAAGCAGTATGAAAAAAGAGGACAAAGGGAAATTTCCCTCTGTCCTCTTTTTTATTGCCCCGTCAGCTTTTTCGCCGAACGGCGGGCGTTAAAATAAATTTTTTCTTCGTCAAGGGTCAAAAGTTCCCGCTTCTCCATTAAGATGTTGCCATTTACCATCACCGTGTCAACGGAGGAGGAGTCGGCGGAGTACGCCAAGAGGGAGGGCAAATTAAAGCGCGGTTGCCACTTTTCCCCCGTTATGTCAAGGAGTACAAGGTCGGCTTTCATTCCCGCCTCAATCTTCCCCACATAGGGGGTGTTTATGGCCTTTGCCCCTTCTTCCGTGGCCATTTTTATCGCCGTCACCGCGTCCACCGCCAAGGGGTCGAGGCTGTGTACCTTGTGAAGGAGGGCGGCAAGGCGAATTTCTTCAAACATATCCAAATTATTGTTGCTTGATGCGCCGTCCGTGCCGAGAGCCACAACTATGTTTTCCTTCAGCATACGCGGCACGGGGGCAACGCCGGAGGCCAGTTTCATGTTGCTCCCCGGGTTGTGGACAACGCGAATGTTATGCTTTTTGATGATGTCAAAATCTTCGTCATCAAGCCACACGCAATGTGCCGCCATTGCGCCGCGTTCAAACAGCCCGGTGCTTTCTGCATGGGCAAAGGGGCGTTTGCCGTATTCTTTCAGACAGTTTTCGACTTCTGTTTTGGTTTCCGCCATGTGGATGTGTATGTCTGCGCCGATTCTGTGCGCCGTGGCGGCGGCTTTTTTCAAAAACTCCGGCGGGCAGGTGTAAATGGCATGGGGCGCAATCATAACGGTGATGCGACCATCCGCCGTGTTATGGAAATTGCGGAAAAGTTCCTCGCCTTGCTGCAGTTTTATGTCGCTGTCCGGCGCGACGCCGATAAGCCCGCGCCCCAAGGAAGCGCGAATGCCGGATTCTGTGGCGATTTGCGCCACTTTTTCCATATAAGGGCCGTACAAATCGGCAAAGGCGGTTGTGCCGGTTTTTATCATTTCCACAATGGCCAAGGCCGCCCCCCAATATATGTCGTCCTCGTCCATTTTATCTTCCGCCGGCCAGATTTTCTCTTGCAACCAGTCCATAAGATCCATATCGTCGGCGTAACTTCTAAGAAGGCTCATGGAGGCGTGGGTGTGGGCGTTAATCAGCCCGGGGATAACAAATTTATCCTTGCCGTCGATGATTTTTTCCGGGGCAAAACCTTCGGGGGCGTCCCCCACGGCGGCTATTGTGTCGCCTTCTATGGCGATGCTTCCCGCCATGGTGTTTCCGTCGGGCAAAAATATTGCCGCGTCTTTAATCAGTGTGTTCATTGGCTATTACCTTGCTTAAAATCACAAATTCAAATATGCTCGTTGTTCTTCGGTCAGCTTGTCGATGGTCACGCCGATGGATTTTAGTTTCATTTCGGCAATTCGGGTGTTTATCTCGTCGGGCATCAGGTAGACTTGTTTTTTCAGTTCCTCATGATGCTCTAAGACATACAGGGCGGAGAAAAACTGCACCGCAAAGGACAAATCCATGATTTCCGCCGGATGCCCGTCCCCTGCCGCCAAGTTCACCAAACGCCCCTGCGCCAACAAATAGAGCTTGCGCCCGTCCTTTTGCTTAAACTCTTCGATGTTGTTCCTCACCGTGCGGCGGGAAATGCTCATGTTATCCAGCTCGGGTATGTTTATCTCCACGTCGAAGTGGCCGGAGTTTGCCATCATTGCGCCGTCTTTCATCACGGCGAAATGACGTTCGCGGATAATGTCCTTATCCCCCGTCAGCGTCAGGAAAATATCGCCGATTTTTGCCGCCTCGTCCATGGGCATTACGCGGAAACCGTCAAACACGGCTTCAACGGCCTTTATGGGGTCTACTTCCGTCACCACAACGTTTGCCCCCAAGCCCCGCGCCCGCATGGCGCAACCTTTGCCGCACCAGCCGTAGCCGGCGATAACCACGGTTTTGCCCGCTATGACAAGGTTCGTCGTCCGCATTATGCCGTCCCAGGTGGATTGCCCCGTGCCGTAGCGGTTATCGAACAAAAATTTGCAATACGCGTCGTTGGCGGCTATCATGGGAAATTCCAATTTGCCGGAGTTGGCAAGCCCCCGCAGACGGTGAACGCCGGTGGTGGTTTCCTCCGCGCCGCCTATGATGTTCTTTAACAAATCCCGCCTTTCGGTGTGGAGCATATTCACCAAGTCGCCGCCGTCGTCCAAAATGTAATTCGGCTCGGTGTCCAAGGCTTTTCTCAGATAGTCGTTATATTCTTCGTCGGTGCAGGCGTGGGTGGCGAAAACTTTTACGCCGTTTTCCGCAAGAGCCGCCGCCACGTCGTCTTGGGTTGACAGGGGGTTGCTGCCCGTCACCGCAACTTCTGCCCCGGCGTTTTTGAATACTTCCGCCATATAGGCGGTTTTGGCCTCAAGGTGAATGGTGATGACCATGCGTTTTCCCGCAAAGGGTTTCTTGGGGGTAAACTCCTTGTCAATCGCGCTCATGACGGGCATGAAATTCTTCACCCAGTTTATTTTGTCATGCCCAACGGGCGCAAGGCTTTTGTCTTTTATTATAGAATCCATTGTTCTTTCTCCTTATACGTTGTGCATTACGTTAAAAATATCCTCGTGTTGCACCTTAATCTCAAGGTTCATTTCGTCGCCCTTGTCCTTTAGCACTTGCTGAAGTTCCGACAGTTTCACTTTGTCCTTGTCCGCCTCGGCTATCATCACCATGTTAAAAAAACCGTCCATGATGTTTTGATTGATGCTGACAATATTTACGTTTTTGTCGGCCAATTCGCGGCTGACCATGGCAATTATGCCCACCCTGTCGCGGCCTACCACCGTTACCACAAGTTTCATTTTTTGGTTCCTTTCCTTTTGTTTGTTTATGTTCTTTCT
>CAJOQC010000254.1 GCA_905236785.1 uncultured Selenomonadaceae bacterium | reverse complement strand
GCCTTGGCGGTCTAAGCAATGAATGTGGTTTTTGTCAATATCCGAGAGCATTATCGGCGAATGTGTGCCGATAATCACTTGATATTTATATTTGGCAAATATTTCGCCGTCGAGGGTTTTAGAAAGGCTGTTTATAAACCGCCGCGACCATTCCGGGTGAAAGCCGCGATCAGGCTCGTCAAAAAGCAAAATTAGCGTTGTTATTTTGTCTTTAAGCGTGGTACTTTGCAGATATTTCACGCCGCCATACAAGGAGGCGTAAAGATTGACAAGTTCGATTTCCCCCATGCTGAGCCGCTCATACCGCACGCGAAAAAAACCGGCGTGGCTGAAGGCGTTTTCTACGTCGCCAAAATCGGACAAGGGGTTTTCGATAAATCCGATATATCGGTCAAGCAACTCTAAAAACGGCACTGCCGAAGGCGCACCGGCTCGGGCAACGGGAATTGTTATGTTGTTTTCGTCGTTCACAAAGAAATTTACGTCGATTTTTTCAAGCGCATCGCAAAACATTCGGTCTATTACGTCGTTGCCGTTTTGATTCTTGGTCAACTTCTCTGTTTCGGCCAGTAAAAACTTCTTGCGGGCGGCGTAATCGTCCTTGGGGTTCGTCGGCGGCGCATAGGCTTTAGCGGGCGGCGTGCGGTTTTTTTTGGCTTTGTAGAGCACGCCTTCCAAATATCTTATGACAAAGGATTGGCGAAAATCCTCATCGGTATAACTCTTGCCAAATATAGGCACTGTTGAGGGAGTGTCTTGCAACATATTGTCTTTGCCGTAAATTACCCGCGAGAGCATCTTGTATTCGTCGTCGCTAAGGCGCGTTATGCTCAATTTGTTGTCTAAAACAATTTTTAAGAACGGCTCGGCGGGGTTTATCGCCATGCCGCCCGTTAATGACTTTTTCTTCGTGGCCTCCCGCAGATAGTCGAACACATGGGAAAACCCCGCCCGATTAAGAAAGTGACGATAGACCAAAACATCCGCTCCGTAGGCAACAGTTGCCGTGTTTTTGCCGAACCAATCGCGACTGCTTGCCGAATCGTAAAACATATACCACCCGTCAAAATCGCCCTGCCTGCCCCAGTCGCTAACAGAGCAGGTTTTTTTGTTTAAGTCATACTTTACGATTACGGAGTATTGCGGCTTTAGATAATCGTCATTTTTTAGCAATGCCAATATTTTACGGTTGTAGCCTTCAACAAGAAATTTGTCGCGGCAGAGATGATAAACGGCAAACCATGACTTGTCGTCGTTTTCGTCATTTCGGTTAAAATCAAATTCACGGCTTCTTGCCGTCGCGCCAAAACCCAACAAATTCATTATGCTGCTTTTGCCGCTGCCGTTTCGCCCCGCCAACAGGTTGATGTTTAGTATATTGCGGCCGTAGGATATACCATCATTTTCTTTGTGGTTAATCACGATTTTCTGTGCGGTTTTATCGTAAGCGACCTCAAAGCGATCGGAAAAATTCATTTGCGCGTCGCGTATCCCGCGGCCGATATTACCTATCCAAACATAAAGAAGTTCCATCATTTAGTTCCCCGGCGTAGCCCGCTTCGACTTTTTTTATCGCTTGGCGTATGTCGTAGCCCGCCGCCGCTATCTCCTTGCGGCAGTCTTTTTTACCCGGCGGGTTTAAGGTGAAGTGCATTATCTTATTTTGCCACAGTTTTTCCTCCAAGGGCAAATACTCGATACGCCCCGTGAGGCATGACTCACGGGGCGTTGTATTGCTTGCCAAGCAATACAACGACCCGGCCTGCGCCTCCACCAAAACAATCGCCAACCCCTCGAACCTTGACGGCAACACGAAAAGATCCATAGCCGACAACAACGCGGGGACGTCGTTGCGGTAGCCCGCGAATATCACCGAATCGGTAAGGTTATTCTTCGCGACGAATTGCCGATATTCCTCTTCCTTTGGCCCTTTGCCCACCAGCAACAACTTCGTTTGCGGATTTTTTTCATGAATATGGCGAAAAACCCGCAACAAGAACTCTTGGTTTTTTTGATACTCAAAGGCCGCAATATTGCCTATTAAAAAATCTTTGTCAGTTACCTCAAAATCCCCGCGAATTTTTTGGCGAGCAATTTCCGAAAAGGAAAACCGCTCTAAATCTATGGCGTTGCACATAACCCGCACTTTTTCGGGAGGTATCCTGCCGGAAAAGAGAAAATCCCCGGCCATTTTGGAACAAGCCCAATAATCTGTGGCCAAGTCCTCCGTAAAAGCATTCTTCACCGCCGCAAAACGCATCAATGTTTCCGCCGACGGAGCTTTTGCATCCATGCCGCCAACCTGCGTATTATGGGCATGGACAATTATTCTTTTTACCCCCGCTTCTTTGGCAACATACTCGGCATTTAGGCTTTTCCAGTAGGGCGTATGAAGATGCACAACGTCATAATTGCCCTTTTGCAAAATCTCGGCAAACTCCCGTCGAAACGATTTTTCGTCGTCCTCGGCGTATTTTTTTAGGTGGAACACTTCGCAACCCTGCCGCCGCAATTCCTCCTCCGGGCTAAATACGGGGCTTAGCGTGGCAAAGTCAAAGGCAAAGCGGCTTTTGTCGATAAACCGCCAGTTTTCAAGAGCGTAGCGGGTTACGCCGCCCTTGGTATTTGCCACGGGAAATTGTAAAACTTTTATTTTCTTCATGCCGCCCACCTGTCCTTAAAATTATTATGAACAGAAACAGCATGAATTATGTAGTTCGTTACAATTTTTCTGGGGGGGGGTAGATATTCGTTCATTTTTTTACCTATTTTTATGTTTATCAATTCGTTAAGATGCCAAGGGTAACAGCCGTATTCAAATTGTTTGTCCGTGATATAAAGTTCGTCATCGCTGAGGTCAACGGAAATTATTCCCGAAAAATTATCCTTAAAAAAATCATAGGCGCGGCGAATTGATTTATTTTGCCGACGTATTTCATCAATATCGTCAAATTGTTTGCTGCCATGTATGCTTCCGTACTTTTCCGTCAGCATATTTTCAACGAGAATAACGTTTTGGGGCGCAAATCTTCTTCGCAACTCGTCAATAAACCGTAGGCAGGCCTTTTCCCAAAGCATTCGTCCTTCTTCGCTGTCCCTTGGTACGGTGCGTCCTTCGTCAATGGGGAAATCACTCTCCGTAAGGGCATCGCTTTTTGTATAAAAATTTCCCCGATACTCAATGAAATCATGGCGTTCTTCAATGAAATCTATGACAATGGCATGGGGCTTTTCCCTGTCGGCAACAGATAGAAACTGCCGCGCAAATTCCCGCTGCAACATAAAAGAGCGATAGGGGTTGCGATGTTTTGGCGCGATAATATCCCTGTCCTTTAACGTCAAAAATGCTATGAGCGAGCTAAAACCGAAACGATAACAGGGTTCGTCGGCAACATTCGTCTTTTGCAGGATTTTCGTCAAATTATAACTGCCCCACAAGAAGCAACGCCATGGTTTATAGCCGTCAAAGTATTTTATGAGCGCGTCGTCAATTCCCCGTTGCAGGTTCAAATAACTTTTTTTGTTTTGCAGGCAGCGTACCAAAAGCCGCGAACGCCAACGCAGGGCGTAGGACAAAAGCACCTTTTTATAATCGGCAAAAATATTGCGCTTGATAAAAGAATCAAAAAGGAAACAAAAAGCCGCCGCCGATTTTTCCAGGGTGGCCGCAGTGGCGGTAATGGCGTTTTTACGGCTTTTTCGATAATAATACAACGGCTCGTCCACTCCGACTATTTTATCGGCTAAAGCAACCGTCAACGGATAAATTGCCATATCCTCCGCCGGGCAAGGCGGCTGTTTTATATCGTTGCTTAATAAAAATTCGCGACGAAAGAGCATCTTCCACGGAGTGACGCTGCCGAACATTATGCGCTCTGTTTTGGAAAAGGGTTTGCCCACTATATGATTATTCACGTTTATGCTTATGATGCCGCTGTCCAACGCCATGCGGTAATAATCACATTCTACAATGTCCGCCCCTTCTTTTTGCGCCGCAGCTAACATTTTTTCCGCAAAAAATTCACTTATTCGGTCGTCGCTGTCGATGAACATGACATATTCGCCCTTTGCCTTCGCCACGCCAAGATTACGGGTAAAACCAGGACCTTCGTTTTCTTTGCTTATGTAGCGGATACGGGGGTCTTTTTTTGCCCATTCTCCGCATTTTTGCGGCGAATTATCGGTGGATCCGTCGTTTATGAGCATTATTTCAAGGTTTTTGTAAGTTTGCCCGACGACGCTTGCCAAACACTCGTCAAGATAATTCGCCGTGTTATAGACGGGGATTATTACGGAAATAAGAGGGTTCATATTTGTATTCCTGTTTTTATTTAAGGAAACACTGCATAAATGAGTTCGTGCCATTGCCGAGGGATTTTTTCGGCAGACAAGGAATGACGACGAAGCGTAGTGG
>CAJOQC010000253.1 GCA_905236785.1 uncultured Selenomonadaceae bacterium | reverse complement strand
ATAAGTTTAAGGGCAAAAGAAAGGGAAAATTTTTTCGAAAATATTTTTGATACTACTCTCAGCTATAAATTTTATTTCTTACTGAGAATTTATGCACCGAAGGCGCGATTGAAAGCCTGCGAAGCAGGCGTATCCTCGATAAAAATTTTAGGGCATCTCTAAAAACTCGCTTTTATACCTCCTCCCGTCGGCTACGCCGACACCCTCCTCTTTGAGGAGGGCTGACGGAGGGAGTTTTTAGAGGTTGCCTTAAATTTTTATCGGAGATTAGTATAAAAAAGCTCGCCGAACTTTTGTTCGGAGAGCTTTTTTATTTATACTACTGTTTTCATATCCTCCGCGCTTATGCTCACCACTTGGTTTCTGCCGCCGGTTTTGGCTTTATACAGAGCATCATCAGCGCGAATGAAAATGTTTTTTTCGTCCTCGTAACCAAATGTAGCTGTGACCCCAAGGCTCAAGGTCTGCGCTCCTGCCGTGTCGAAGGAATGGGCGGCAAATTTTTGGCGAATTGTTTCGGCAAACTCCGTAGCCTCACTAAGGCTAAAGGAAGGCAACAACACCAAAAACTCCTCGCCGCCCCAACGCCCCGCCGTGGCCATTGTATTTTCGTTTAAGGAATCGCGAATGACTGCGGCGGCATCTTTAAGAACAATATCTCCCACGGCATGGCCGTAGGTGTCGTTCACCCGCTTAAAGTGGTCTATGTCAATCATAATTATGGACAAAACATCGTTGTTGTCCTTGGCGGCAGCCACTGCGTCTTGAATGCGTTTATCTATTTCGCGACGGTTAAACAGCCCCGTCAATTCGTCGGTAACGGCCATGTAGGAAAGTTTGGCGTTTATGGTGCTAAGCTCGCTGTTTAGTGCCGCCAATTTGCTGTTGGCCTTTTCAAGCTCGGCGGTGGTTGTCTGCACGAAAGCGGCCATGCGTTTTACGATTGAAGAATCGGTGTAGAATTTTAATTCCTCAATTTTAGCCTCCGTGGCGGGAATGACCTTGCCTTCGCCCTCGCGCATACCTATTGCCAAAAGGGTGCATTGATGATTGACAATCAGCCCTTTGTCGTTGTTCTTAAACTCGCCTTCGCAGAAAAAACCGGCGGTGGGCGCAATTTTTTGGAAAGGTTGCAATTCTTGATCCGTGCCTGTTTGCCACAACATTTTTCGCGAGGCGCAATCGTAAATCATTATGGCCTGCGGAGCAAAGCGGCGAATTTTATCCCTGCCCGCCGTCACCTCGCGGAATATTTCTCCCAAGTTACCGTAGGTGATGCGAAGCTTGCTCCCTTTGGCAATATCAGCCGATAAGGACAAGTAACCGTTGTCATCACAGGCATGAGACAGACGCACAACATCCGTTTGTCGATCCTGCGTCAAAAACGGAAAGCCCAAAATGTTGGCGAAAAAATTGCCGGTTCGCGGTATTTGCAAATAATGACTGTAAACATCATAGGCAGGCTTGCCGTCAACCTCCATCAACAAGAGCGGTTTTGATTTTGTGACGGTCATTTCCTTCCCCAAGGGTTCCCAGCCGAAAATATGCTCCACATGGACGTGAAAATCTGTGCCTTCATAAAAAACTGCAATCATGCCGCAGGTGACAATGCCTGAATTTGTCGAAACGAACGCAGTTTGCGTCGGGTTGGTAACGCCGGTTACGCCTGCGCCGAAAACCACAAGATTTTTGTTGTTAATGTCGATGCTTTCAATGAATTTTTGCTTGTCATAACCCGCCATAGCCATAAGAAACTCCGCCGCTTTGGTTTCGGCGCGAGCGTTTATGTCTTTGGCAAGGCGGCGGGCGGTGGTTTCTTCTTCGCCGCCATGGAATTTGTAGGTCAAAACTTCGATTTTCGTACAGTCAAAAACGGACACAACCGCCATGCATCTTAGCGCGGCCAAATTTCCCTCAAATATCTCGCCGCAGGAAACACTGCCCACTATTTTCGCGTCGGGAATAGTTCGATTTATGGCCGCCGTCAATGTTTTGGCGGCGGCCACGTCCCATTCGCCGAAAAAAACATGAACAAGAACGGATGCGGGGTTCACCTTGTCAATATACTCGTAGGCATAGGAAAATTTTTCCCGAATATCGTCAAAATCATTTAACAAAACAAGAAATTGTTTCATTGCCGACCTCGTTTTAATTGTTTGGATAAAAGCATATCAATCATCGCTGCTTAACAAACTGCTTAAGCCGGAACTTCCGCTACCGCCGCTGCTTGCGGGTATCATGGAACGAATCCAATCCTTAAAACCGCCGGGGTTGCGGGTTTGAATAAGCACCGTCCCCGGGCCTTTGAAGCGGCAAACCAAGGCTTCGCCGCTGGTGAAACTTGAAATCCAACCCGAAGACGCTTTTTCAATGTTATAGTTCATATAACTTGGCCATGCCACAAGATGCCCGTTGTCAATGATAAATTCTTCGCCCGCCTCAAGATTTATCGGGTGAATAACGCCGTAACTGCTGACAAAAACCGTTCCCTTCCCGGTGATGTTGAGAATGAAAAAACCTTCGCCGGAGAAAAGCCCGCGAGAAAGGTTTTGCATTTTGGTATCGACCTCGATGCCCTGCGTACCGGCCAAAAAGCCGTTCTTTTGCACCATAAGCCCGTAAGAGCCGTCAAGCTCCACATCCAAAATGCCGCCGGGGCGCGAGTGGCCGAACAAAACCGTACCGTCGCCGCGAGAAGCTACCAATTCTTGAAAGAAGAAACTCTCCCCCGCCATGACTTTTCGCATAAGCCCCTTTAAGATGCCGCCTTCCATTTTGCCTTCCACGTCAATCGTGGCGGACATGGCAATCATGGCATCGGACTCGGCTTTTATTTTTTCGCCGCGGGTTAAATGGCACTCCACCACGGGAAAAGCTTCGGGATAAAGAATTTGATAGTTCATCGCAACATCGCCCCCTACAGAATACATATTGAACATTGTACTATTGCGCCGCTTCTTTTGCAAGGAATTTTGTAAACAGCGCGAACAAAATGTGAAGGGAAAACTCATGGCAAAATGAGAAAACGCCGTTGCTATCTGCACCAATGCCAACACATAGCACCGAGGTTTCTGTAGCGGAAGCGTTTGCAGGACTACCCAATATTATTCCAAATACAAAAGAAGAAGGAAAAATATATAATGGGCATCTCTAAAAACTCGCTTTTATACCTCCTCCCGTCGGCTACGCCGACACCCTCCTCCAAGAGGAGGGCTGATTTAAGCCT
>CAJOQC010000252.1 GCA_905236785.1 uncultured Selenomonadaceae bacterium | reverse complement strand
TGGTGGAGACGAGGGGGATTGAACCCCTGACCCCCAGATTGCGAACCTGATGCTCTCCCAGCTGAGCTACGCCCCCACTTGCGGAACGAAACGTATTATAACACATGATTTTGACGAATGTCAATAGGTTTTAATAGGTTTTTTTAGATTTTTTTGTCGTCTTTTTTGATGGGAACTTCGAGTATCGACACGGGGGCGGTTATATGGTATGATTTTTCATAAGAAACGACAATGACAACAACAAAAACGGAAACGGAAAAAACCCTGCGGGAGGCGCGAAACGTGACTTTAGACGATATAATGTCCGGCTCGAAATACAATATGGAACATTTCTCCGACGACAACAAGGCCGCTCTGATTGCTCGGACGATAAAAAAGACCGTCAAGGGCAAAGAAGGGCTTTATGTCCTTTGCCCCGTGCGTCAAAAAGAAATAAAACTGACGCCGGAAGAAATCGTGCGTCAACTCTACCTCGACGAACTTCAAACCGTCTACGCCTACCCGTTGTCCCGGCTGAAAGTCGAATATGTTGTGACCATAGGCCGCGACAAGAAACGGGCGGATATTGCCGTCATGGACAAAGACCGCCCCGACACGCCTTACATCATCATAGAATGTAAAGAACCGACCCTTAAAGACGGCAAAGAGCAATTAAAATCCTATTGCAACGCCACGGGCGCGCCCATAGGCGTCTGGACAAACGGCAAATCCATCTCCCACTACCACCGCAAAGACCCCAATTATTTTGAAGATTTATCGAGCATTCCCCGCGCCAACGAATCCTTGTCGGACATTTTGACGGAGCGTTGGACGATAGACACCCTCGCGGAGAAAGATAAACTCGTTACGGAGCGAAAATCCCTCAAAGGACTTATCCTTGAAATGGAGGACGAAGTGCTGGCCAATGCGGGGGTGGATGTGTTCGAGGAAGTTTTCAAACTGATTTTCACCAAGCTGTACGACGAACTTCAAAGCGGACGCGACAAGAAAAGGTATCTGCAATTCCGCAATTACGGTTATACGGAAACGGAACTGACGGACAAAATTCAGTCATTGTTCGATAACGCCAAAGAAACTTGGGAGGGGGTATTTCCCGCCGACGAGAAAATTTCCCTGAACGGCTCCCATCTTTCCGTTTGCGTGGCCGGCCTTCAAGACGTAAAACTTTTTAATTCCAATCTCGACGTGGTTGACGATGCCTTCGAGTATCTCATGAGCAAAAGCCAAAAAGGGGAAAAGGGACAATACTTTACTCCCCGTTACGTCATTGATATGTGCGTCCGTATGCTGAACCCCACCGCCGAGGAATATATGATCGATACGGCGGCGGGCAGTTGCGGCTTTCCTATCCACACCGTTTTTTATGTGTGGCGGCAAATTCTTGCGGAAAAGAGCATACCTCAAAGCCACTTGTTCACTTCGGAAAAGAAACCGCCGGAATGTATTGATTATGTCAACAGCCGGGTTTTTGCCATAGATTTTGACAAAAACTGCGTCCGCGTTTCCCGTATGCTGAATCTTATCGCCGGGGACGGAAAAACAAACGTCATTCGGCTGAACAGCATCGACTTTGACCGTTGGAAAGATGCAACCAAAAACGAGAACCGGACGGGCATCTGCAACGAAGGGTGGAAAAAACTAAAGAAACTGCGCCGCGAAAAGGGCGACGACAGCTTTTACGGTTTTGACGTGCTTATGGCCAATCCCCCCTTTGCGGGGGACATAAAGGAAAGCCGCATCGTCGCCAAATACGAGCTTGGCAAAAACGCCAAGGGCAAACAACAAAGCAAAGTCGGCCGGGACATTCTCTTTATCGAACGCAACCTCAATATGCTAAAACCCGGCGGGCGCATGGCGATAGTTCTTCCCCAAGGGCGGTTTAACAACAGCAGCGACAAGTATATCCGTGATTTTATCGCGGAGCGTTGCCGCATTTTGGCGGTGGTGGGGCTGCACGGCAATGTGTTCAAGCCCCACACGGGGACAAAAACCTCCGTGCTTTTCGTGCAAAAATGGGACGACAAGCTTTGCCCCAAAAAAGATGATTACCCGATTTTCTTCGCCACCATGCAAGAGCCGAGCAAGGATAATTCCGGGGACAAGATTTATGTTGCGGACGAAAAGGGCAAGCCCCTTTTGGACGAACACGGGCATTTAATCGTCAAGCACGATCTTTTTAATCACGACGGCCTCACCAAAGACGGCATCGCCGAGGCGTTTATCGAATTTGCCAAGAAGGAGGGTTTAAGTTTTTTCGCCTAAGCCCGCAAGCCTTTGACGAGGAAAAATATCAAAGGTTGATGAGCGGGCTTGAGTGCAGCGAAGTTCTTTATTCGTATATTTTGAAACACAGCGATGTTTTAAGATGGGATAGTTTTTATTATCTGCAAGAATTTTTGCGTAACGAACAAGTTTTACAATATCGTAATCATTGTATTTTAGGTAAATTAAAAAATACAACTATCCTTAGCTTTGGCGCGTATTCGCTAAATAACTTTATTGAATATTTAGATGAAGGCGTTCCTTTTATTCGTTGTGTTGATATGAGGGACGGTTTAATTGACACAGAAAAATTAACGCACATCTCGGAAACAGCGCATACGCTGTTATATAAATCGGAAGTATTTCCCAATACTATACTTTTATCCATGTCCGGCAGCATAGGCAATGTTGCGCTTTCCTTACCGACGTGGAAATATCCCATAAATTCAAATCAAGATATAGCAAAAATACGAATTAACGGAGATATAAATTCATACTATGTTTATTCTTTCCTTAGGACAAAGTACGGTCAAAATTTTATGCAAAGAGAAGCGCGCGGAAGCGTTCAACAACATGTTTTTTTATCGCAAATAGAACAAATGAAGATACCTGTTTTTTCAGATAGTTTCTATGACGCGATTGAAAAGACAGATAAGAAAGGTTTTTTGTGTTCAGAACAAGCAAAAAATACTTACGCCGCCGCCGAAACCTTCCTTCTTTCCTCGATTCACCTCGACGGCTTTAACCCGTCCGCAAAAAACACCGCCGTCAAAAGTTTTGCCGTCGCGCAAAAAAATGCTCGTTGGGACGCGGAGTATTATCAAGAAAAGTATGACGAGATTGAGGAGAAAATAAAGGATTTTGAGTATACAACCGCATATAATTTGCTTTCTTCGAACAATAAAAACTATACGCCCGATGATGCTCAAAAATATACCTACATTGAATTGTCCAACATAGAGAGCAATGGGAGCGTAAACGACAACTGTACTGTTGAAAAAGGGCGCGATTTGCCGACAAGAGCGCGTAGACAAGTAATGACCGATGATGTTATCATCTCATCAATCGAAGGTTCGCTTAACAGTTGCGCCATAATTCCGTCAAATTATAATAAAGCTCTTTGTTCTACAGGATTTTACATAATGAAATCGAGTAAAATCAATTCCGAATCATTATTGTTGCTTTTTAAGTCATACCCCGTTCAAATGTTAATGAAACGCGGCTGTAACGGAACAATTTTATCGGCAATATCAAACGATGAGTTAAAACGTGTTTTTATACCCGTCCCCAACAAAAACACCCAACAAGAAATCGCCGCCAAAATTCGCCGCTCCTTCGCCCTGCAAGAAGAAGGCAAACGCCTGTTAAAGGCGGCCACCCGCGCCGTTGAGATTGCCATCGAAGAGGACGAGTCGGCGGCGACGGCGTATTTGAAAGAGGAGACGGGAAACGCCGAC
>CAJOQC010000251.1 GCA_905236785.1 uncultured Selenomonadaceae bacterium | reverse complement strand
TCTTCCTCCGAGATGAGGTCTGATTTTAAGCCTCCCCTCTTGGGGAGGTGGCAGCCCGCAGGGCTGACGGAGGGGTTTTTAGAGGTTTAATATTTCCTGTAATTATAGCATTGTTCCCGTCAGCTTGCCAACATATTTTGAGCGGAAGTCTTTCCGTAATTTTTTTTTGTAAACTTTTACAATATTGATAACCGTGATATAATAAACACCAAATTTCAAAGTTTTATATACAGGACAGGTATAAGTATGCTTATCGAAAATATTCCCGTTATTATCGCCGAAGAACTGAATATCAAACCCGAACAGGTCACGGCGACGGAAAATCTTTTGAACGAAGGGAACACCGTTCCCTTTATCGCCCGTTATCGCAAGGAAGTCACAGGCTCTTTGGACGAGGGCGCAATACGTACCATTGAAGAGCGGCTCGCCTATTTGAAAAATTTTGTCGCCCGCCAACAGGAAATACTGGAAAAAATCGAAGAATTGGGCAAATTGACCCCCGAACTTAAAACGGCCATCGAAAAAGCCGCCAAGCTTCAGGAACTTGAAGATTTGTATTTGCCCTATCGGCCGAAAAAACGCACCCGCGCCTCCGTTGCAAAGGAAAAAGGCTTGGAACCCTTGGCGGAAAAAATCCTCGCCCAAGAAGAAACAAGCGGCAAGCCCGAAGATTTTGCCAAAGACTTTGTTGATGCCGAAAAGGGTGTAGAAACCATAGAAGACGCGCTGGCGGGGGCGGCGGACATCATTGCCGAAACCGTGGCCGAAGATGCCGCCCTGCGCGGGCGGTTGCGGGAACATTTGCAAAAGACCGCCGATATAAACGCCGAATTGAACGAGGAGAACAAAACGAGCGACGAGGCGCAAGTCTTTTTGATGTACGAAAATTACAGCGAACCTTTGCGCACCTTGCCGGGGCATCGTATTCTTGCCATAAATCGGGGCGAAAAGAAAGGCTTTTTGAAAGTACGCCTTGAATGTAACCATGAAGATAATTGCGAACGAATTTTTCGGCGTATTTGCAAAAAGCCCTCCATATTTTCCGATATAATAAAAGCCGCAGCCGAAGACGGCTACAAGCGGTTGCTTTTCCCCGCCCTTGAGCGGGAAATTCGCGCCAACTTGACGGAAACCGCCGAAACCGGCGCGATAAAAATTTTCGGGCAAAACCTAAAGCAACTTCTTTTGGCCGCACCCCTTGCGGGGCATAATGTTTTGGGGTTAGACCCCGGTTATCGCACCGGTTGCAAAATGGCGGCGGTGGACAAAAACGGCAAGGTGACAGACCATGGAGTTCTATATGTGACCCACAGCGAAGAACAAAAAAAAGCCGCCGCCGCCAAAGTTTTGAGTTTGATAAAAAAGCATGACATAACCCTCATTTCAATCGGCAACGGCACGGCATCCTTGGAAACGGAGGAATTTGCCGCCGCCGTCATTCGCGACAACAATTTGACAAATGTTCACTATATAATAACCAACGAGGCGGGGGCATCGGTGTATTCGGCCTCCAAACTTGCCAAGGAGGAATTGCCGGAGTATGACGTCACCATTCGCGGCGCGGTGAGCATTGCGCGGCGCGTTCAAGACCCTTTGGCGGAATTGGTGAAAATCGACCCTAAGGCCATAGGCGTGGGGCAGTACCAACATGACGTGAACCAAAAGGAATTGGCGGCAACATTGGACGCGACGGTGGAGTCCGCCGTAAACCATGTTGGCGTAGACCTTAACACCGCCTCCGCCGCGCTTTTGAAGTATGTGGCGGGCATAACTTCCTCCGTGGCGCAAAACATCGTTAAGTATCGCGGCGAAAACGGCGCGTTCAAAAATCGACGGGAGCTTTTGAAAGTCCCCCGCTTAGGCCCAACTGCCTTTACTCAGTGCGCCGGCTTTTTGCGGATACGCGAAGGGGACAACCCTTTGGATAACACCGCCGTACACCCCGAATCCTACGAATTGGCCGAAAAAATTTTAGCCGAACTTAATTTTGCGGCGAAGGATTTTGCGGATAAGGATAAAATTGCCGCTTTTGGTCAAAAGTTAAAACAGGTTGACGAGAAAACGCTGGCGGAAAAGCTAAACGCCGGTTTGCCCACGGTGCATGATATTTTGGACGCATTGGCAAAACCGGGGCGCGACCCTCGGGAGGACTTGCCTAAACCCTTGACGCGGCAAGCAATCGTAAAACTTTCGGATATAACCGTGGGTACGCTGATGAAAGGCACGGTGCGGAACATAACCGACTTTGGCGTGTTTGTCGATATCGGCATAAAAACCGCCGGGCTTATTCACATATCGGAGCTTAGCCGCCGCCGCGTAAAACATCCTCTTGACGTAGTGAGCGTCGGGGATATTTTGACCGTCATGGTCATAAGCGTGGACGAAAAGCGAAACCGTATCGGTCTATCTCTAAAACAAGTTCCCGAAGGACAATCATTATGAGTATCTTGGCAGAAACTACGGCAAAAATCGCCCCCGCCGACGAAAAAGCAATAGCCGAATTTCGGCGCGAGTTGGCAAGTCTTATGTCCAACGCCGATTCTTTGGGCGAGCTTAACAACATTCTTTGCACGTATGTGGGCGCAACGGGCAGGAGCGATTTGCCCGCGCCTGAAAAATGCACGATTATCGCCTGCGCCGACCATGGCGTTGCCGCAATGAACGTGAGCGCATATCCGCAAAAAACAAGCCTTGACATGACGGCGAACTATCTTATTTCCCGCGGCGCGGCGGCCAATGCCATGGCAAATTTTGCCGACTCGCGCCTTGTGGTTGTTGACATGGGTATTGCCGCCGACACTTCTGATTTGCCGGAACTAATCAACAGAAAAATTGCCTTCGGCACGAAAAACTCCGCCGAAGGCGCGGCCATGACACGGGACGAGGCCGTTAAATCCATCGAAACGGGCATAAGTTTGGCCAACGAATACATTGACGCAGGCTACAACGTATTTTTGCCCGGCGAAATGGGAATAGCCAACACCACCGCCTCGGCGGCTATATGCGCGGCAATGTGCCGCATAAGCCCCAAAGAGGCCACGGGGCGCGGCACGAACATTTCCGACGAACGATTGAAAAAGAAAATCGGCGTTGTGGAACGTATTCTTGAAGTAAACCGGCCAAACCCCGACGACGGAATTGATGTTCTTGCCAAAACAGGCGGCTTTGAACTTGGTTGCATCGCGGGCATAATCTTGGGCGCGTCCGCCAAGAATGCGTTGGTAATTTTGGACGGTTTTAACACCGGCGCGGCCGCTCTTATCGCTTGCGCCATATCTCCCTTTTGCCGCGACCATCTTTTGGCCTCCCATATTGCCGCCGAAGAAGGGCATAAGCACATACTGAAAAAACTTAATCTGTCCCCTTTTATTGATTTACGTTTGCGCCTTGGGGAGGCTTGCGGATCTTCGGTTGTCGCTTGCTTTTTGAACGCCGCCGTAAACATAGTGGGCGCGCTTAGAAACAACACTAAAAGCTCCGACGATGACGAGGACGAAAATGAAGATGAACAATTCCTTGACGACGTACCCGAAACCCTAAGCGACGTCACTTTTAATTTTTACACCAACACCATGCCCAGCCCCGATGGCACTCTTATCAAAAAATGCCGCGACCGAATAGATAAACTGGCAAAACCGCGATTTTCCATGGGGCTTTTGGAGGAACTTGCCGCCCATTTGGCGGGTATCTTGAACGACGAGCGGCCGCAAACGGAGATTTTTTTCAGTATGCTTGTATTTTGCGGCAACAAACGCGAGCCGACGGAGGCAGAGAAGAAAATAACTTTCTCCTTTGTGCAGGAATATTCCGACGAGATAACCATTTTCCCCCTTGACGATAATATTGCGCCCATGCCCGCCTTTGGTTGCGGCCGCGCTCTTGGGGAGGATTTGAGTTTTCATTCGCCGGTGGTGGGCATCGCCGTGCGGGAGCTTGGCGCGGAGGATGCCCCCGGCACATTGGCGCGACGCTTAAAGAAAATTTTGACCGACGAAAACGGACGCTTAATTGACGAAACCGACGATATGCTCCGCCGTTTGCCCAAGGACTTAAAAGGAATATTTTCCGCCGTAATCGGCGCAATAATAAGCGCGGCTCACAACAGCAGTCTAATTGTTTTGGACGGCGAAGCCACGGATATTATCGCCCGTTGTACCGAAAAACTTTGTCCGCAGGTGCGTCCCTTTGTCCTGCACGTTCAACCCAAACTCATAAAGACCGCCGTTTCCTTTGAAGGCGGCATCGTGGCCTGCCTTGGCATGATGATTGTTGATGCCGCTCTGTTTATGCTAAACGACATGAAAACCTTTGCCGAAACCAACGTGACGGTGGCATTAGACTGCGGCGAAGGATTATAAAGGGCATCTCTAAAAACTCTTTTATACCTCATCCCGTCGGATACGCCGACACTCTCCTCAAGGAGGAGGGCTGATTTTAAGCCTCCCTCTTCGAGGGAGGTGGCAGACCGCAGGGCTGACGGAGGGAGTTTTGGGAGGTTGCCCATAAAATAAAAAATTTATGTAAGGTGATTTTTTTATGAACGCCGTTGAAAGCGAAACGGATAATAACAAATCTTCGGTTCTCACGCCGTATCTTTCGCCCGTCGGCGCATGGGCGTTGGCTTTTGGGTGCGCCGTGGGCTGGGGCGCGTTCGTCATGCCCGGCACCACCTTTTTGCCGACGGCAGGCCCTGTCGGCACGGCTCTCGGCATAACATTCGGCGGCATGGTGATGCTCATAATCGGCTACAATTATCACTATCTCATAAACCGTTACCCTGAGGCGGGCGGGACTTATTACTATACCAAAAGAATTTTTGGCTACGACCATGCCTTTTTGTGCGCGTGGTTTATGACGCTTATGTACATAGCCATAATTTGGGCGAATGCCACGGCTTTGCCGCTTATTTTCCGTTATTTGGCAGGGGACTTGTTTCAAATCGGCTATCTTTACACCATAGCCGGGTTTGATGTTTATTTGTGCGAAGTTTTGTTGGCGCTGGGCGTTATTTGGCTGTTCGGCCTTTTGTGTATGCGCGGCCGCCGCTTTACCGTCGGGTTGCAAACGGTGGCGGCGGCGGTTCTGCTGTGTGGAATACTCGTGGCGTTCGGCGTTGTTCTTTCCGCTGGCGACGCAAAGATTTTATCCCCCGCCTTTCCGGGCAACTCGTCGGTTACAGGCGCGGTTTTGGGCATTGTTGTGTTTGCGCCGTGGGCGTTTGCCGGTTTTGAGTCTGTTTCCCATTCGGCGGAGGAGTTTAATTTTTCGCCGAAGAAAATTTTTGCGGTTATGGCGGCGGCGGTTGTTGCCGCCGTGGCGGCGTATGCCTTTTTGACCGTTGTCGCCGTGGCCGCCGTGCCGAAAAACTATGACGGTTGGGCGTCCTACATAAACGACCTTAACAATCTGTCGGGAATAAAAGGCTTGCCCACATTTAATTCGATACATACGCTAATGGGCAACGCCGGAATGTGGCTGTTGGGCATAACCGTAATTGCCGGTGTGGTGACGGGGCTTGTTGGTATGTTCGTTGCCGGCAGCAGGTTGAGTTACTCAATGGCTCGCGATGGGTTGCTCCCAAAATGGTTCAACACGCTCGGCAAAAACGAAGTTCCCCAAAACGCAATTTGGTTCATTCTCCTGTTATCGTTGCCGATACCTTTTTTTGGGCGCACGGCGATAAGCTGGATTATTGACGTAAACACCGTGAGCGCAACGGTAGCCTATGCCTATACCTCGGCGGCGGCGTTAAAAATCGCCCGAGAAAACCGCGACCGGGCGGCCATGTTCACCGGCGCGGCAGGTTGCGCCTTGGCGGCGGTATTTTTCTTTTG
>CAJOQC010000250.1 GCA_905236785.1 uncultured Selenomonadaceae bacterium | reverse complement strand
CATAAATCATTTGCATAGCAAAATCCGGCCGACAAAGCGGTACGATTTTGTAAGGAGGAACGCCGAAATTGAAAGCTATTTCCGTCGAAGATTTGCAGCCGGGCATGATATTGGCGCGCTCGCTTGTCAATGACGATATGGTGGTCATATTGTCCGAGGACACGACGCTTACCAAGGCGCATATCACGCGGCTCAATTTCCTTAACATACCCGTTGTTTACATAAAAGATGACGTAGATTTGCGGGCAATGCGCGAAGAAGAAAGCCCCTTCTTTAATCGCGGCAACGCCTTTACCCGCGAATACACCGGCGTTGTAAACGAAGTTCAAAACATTTTTGACGAGCTTGGAAAGGGCAAAACCGAACACGTGGAACGCGCCAAAAACGTTGTGCAACAGTCTGTTATGCCCATGGTGAAAAACAGCGGCGTTATTGATTTTCTCTTTGACATCACCCATTTGTCCGGCGACGTATATAACCATTCCCTGCGGGTGTCGGTGTTAAGCGGCGTTATTGCCAAATGGATGCACTTTGGCCCAAGAAAATCCCGCGACGTGGTGTTAGCAGGCTTCTTGCATGACATCGGAAAATCCCGTTTTCCCGAGCGGCTCTTGGGCAAAAACATCAACAACCTAAAGGGCGAAGATTACGAGCAGTATGTTCAGCATACCATGGACGGCCAGCAAATCCTAAACTCCATGGAAGGCATAAGCGAGGGCGTAAAGCTCGCCGCCATGCAACATCACGAGCGCATGGACGGCTCCGGGTTTCCCTTTAACTCCATAGGCGCGGACATTCATGAGTATGCGCGTATCGTGGCCATTGCCGACATTTACGACAACATAACCACCGAACGGGCCGGCTATGTTAAGCAAACGCCTTTCCACGCCATTGACTACATAACCAAACACCTATACACCACTCTTGACCCCACGGTGTCCGTGCCGGTGCTTACTCACATAAAAGATGCCTTCTTGGGTTCGCGGGTCATTCTCTCCAACGGCCTTAGCGGAATAATCGTCGCTTTCCCCGGGGATTTTGCCGCCCGCCCCATAATAAGCGTGGCTCAGGGCGAAATAATAAACCTCAACGACCACAACGACATACAGATAACGGAATATAATCCAAAATGATGAGCATGAAAAACTGCCGCCTTTGCCCGCGAATGTGCGGCGCGGACAGGACAAAAAACGTCGGCTACTGCGGCGCGGGGGCAAAGGTCAAAGTCGCCCTTGTGTCCTTGCACCCTTGGGAAGAGCCGTGCCTTGTGGGGGAAAAGGGGGCGGGGACGATATTTTTTTCCCGTTGCAATTTGCGTTGTTGCTTTTGCCAAAATTTCCCGATTAGTCAAGGGGCTGTCGGCGCAGAGATTACCGACGAACGACTGGCGGAAATTTTCCTTGAACAACAAGAGCGCGGCGCGGCCAACGCAGAACTTGTCAGCCCCACGCAATTTGCGCCGCAGATAGCGGAGGCTTTTGCCCTTGCCAAAGAAAGGGGCTTTTCCCTGCCCGTGGTGTATAACTCAAACGCTTACGAGTGTACGGAAACGATTGACTTGTTAAAAAACACGGTGGATGTGTATCTGCCCGACTTAAAATATATTGACGAAGAATCGGCGCGTAAGTATTCCGACGCGCCGAATTATTTTGCCGTTGCCGCCGCCGCGATAACGCGAATGGCAAAACAGGCGGGGAAAATTGTTTTTGATAAGAACGGACAACTTATTAAAGGCGTGATGGTGCGTCATTTGGTTCTGCCGGGGCATCGAAAAGAGAGTATGCGCGTTATAGATTACCTGTGGCACACCTTCGGCAATGATATACAAATAAGCCTAATGGGGCAATACACCCCCATGCACCGCGCCGCCGAACACAAAAATTTACGCCGCCGCCTCACCACCTTTGAATACCAATCGGTGATTGACTACGCCGTTAATTTGGGCATAACCCAATGTTATGTGCAAGAAAAAAGCGCCGCCGCCGTTGATTTCGTACCCGATTTCAACGGTGACGGCGTAATATAAGGAAACACTGCATAAATGAGTTCGTGCCATTGCCGAGGGATTTTTTCGGCAGACAAGGAATGACGACGAAGCGTAGTGGT
>CAJOQC010000249.1 GCA_905236785.1 uncultured Selenomonadaceae bacterium | reverse complement strand
GGCTGCGCGTTGCTCCACGCCGAAACGATGCTGTTCGTCCGTAACCGCCAGCCCCAAGCGGGCAAAGGCCACGTCCTTTTGAATGAGGGCGTGAGTGCCGATTACAATGTCAAGTTCATGGTTTTTTATGGCGGCGCAAATTTTGTCCCGCTTGCCTTTGGCCATTCGCCCCGACAAAAAGCCAATTTTAACGGGCAACTCGGCAAAAAGTTCCCTAAAAGTTTCAAAATGTTGCGCCGCCAAAATTTCCGTGGGAGCCATAAACGCACCTTGACAGCCGTTTTCGACGGCTTTTGCCAAAGCAAGGGCGGCTATTATGGTTTTGCCCGACCCCACATCGCCCTGCACCAAGCGGCGCATGGGTTCTATTTTTTCCATGTCGGCGCAAACATCCGCCCATGTCCTTTGTTGGTCGCCGGTTAATGAAAAGGGCAATTTTGCCGTTAAAGCCGCTGTCAGTTCCCCTTTTGCATCATGTTTTATGCCGCGCTTTTCAAGGCGGCTTTTTTGTTTAACGTAAAAAAGCCCGCATTGAATAAGCAACAGTTCCTCAAAGGCGATACGTTCACGAGCTTTTTTTATTTCGTCGATATTTTCGGGGAAATGTATAACGCGAAAGGCGCGACCGCGTTCCATAAGGTTATAGGTCCTAACGATGTTCGGCGGCAATATTTCGGGCAATTCCCCCACGGTGTCCAAAAGAGTTCCCATTATTTTTCGCCACATGGTTTGGGATACGGATTCGGTGGAAGCATAAATGGGTACAATTTCGCAGGGGGCGGTTTCGTCGTCGGCAAGGATAACGAAGGAATCAACGCGGTTCATGGCAATTTGCCCCATGCCGTAATATGCATAAGACAGGCTGCCGGAGGCAAAAATGCGGCTGCCTGTCTTTAATTTGTCTTTAAGATATTTTTTCCCGAACCATGTAATTTGCATCGCGCCGCTGTCGTCGCGAACATAGGCGGTGATGATTGAAAGATTGTTGCGGGCGCGGCGTTCGGCTACGTTTGTTATCCGCCCCAACACGGTGGCCTTCCCCGAAGAAGGAAGGCTTGCTATGGGCGTCACCGTGCTTTGATCGTCGTAGCCCCGGGGAAGGTGCAAAAGCAAGTCAAAAAAAGTATGTATGCCAAGTTTGCCGAGCTTTTGCGCCCGCGTAGCCCCCACGCCCTTTAGAAAACGAACGTCGGTGTTTAATCCGTCGGTTTCGTAGGATTGTTTCTGTTTTTCGCTCATGATTTTAATTATCTGCCGTCGGGTCGCCCACGATAAAGAGATACGCCAAGACGATTATCCCCAAGGCAATTCTGTACCAACCGAAGGGCTTAAAATCGTTGGTTTTGATATATTTCAGCAAAAAGCGAATTGAAAGAACGGACACGATAAAGGCGGTGGTCATACCGATTGCCAATATCAAAATTTCGCTCCCCGTGTAATGCCAGCCGAATTTTAGAATTTTTAAGAGGGATGCGCCGAACATAACGGGAATTGCGACATAAAAAGTAAACTCCGCCGCCGCCAGCCGCGAGCAACCGAGCAAAATGCCCCCCAATATCGTAGCTCCGCTCCTTGAAGTGCCGGGCACAAGGGACAAACATTGAAACAGCCCGATATAAAAGGCGGTGCGAAAATCAATTTCGCTAAGGGCATTCATGACGGGGCGGCGACGTTTGTTATAGTTTTCCGTCCAGATAAAAGCCGCGCCGTAAAATATGAGGGTCGATGCCACAACCGTGGCCGTCATAAGATGTTCTTCCATGTAATCGTTGAGCAAAAGCCCCACGACGGCGGCGGGTATGGTGGCAACCACCACTTTCATCCACAGGGTGACGGTGGCTCTTTTCTCCCGTGGTGTCTTAAAGGTGCTAAAAGGATTGAGCCGCTCAAAATTAAGCACCACCACCGCCATTATCGCGCCAAGTTGAATTACTACCAAAAACATATTGTAGAAGGCCGCGCTGACGTCAAGTTTGATAAATTCGTCAACCAAAATCATATGCCCGGTGCTTGAAACGGGCAACCATTCCGTAAGCCCCTCCACAATGCCGATTATTATTACCTTGACAAGCTCCAAAAAAGTTAAATCCATATTAAACTCCAAATCATTTGAACAAAAGGCTTACCGAACGATGGGATTGAATTTGAATAACAACCCCCGCCAAGGCTTCCGCCAAGGAAAGCACCACTATTTTCTCCGAATGTTTTTCGGGGGTAAGGGGGATTGTGTCGGTAATGATGAGTTTTTCAATGCAGGAGGCGTTTATACGCTCAACGGCGGGGTCGGAAAGGACCGCATGGGAACAGGCCGCCAAAACCCGATTTGCGCCAAGATTTTTAAGTGCCTTTGCCCCTTCGCACAAAGAACCTGCAGTATCCACAATATCATCAATGATTATGGCTGTTTTGCCGCTCACGTCGCCTATTATGTTCATTACCTCGGCTTCGCCGGGTTTGGGGCGACGCTTTTCGATAATAGCAATAGGGGTTTGCAAATGATCCGCCAACACCCGCGCACGGGTCACGCCGCCCAAATCCGGCGACACCACCACGGCATCGGGCAAATTTTGCGAGAGGAAATACTCGGCAATGGTCGGCGCGGCCGCCAAATGATCCACGGGAATGTCAAAAAAGCCCTGTATTTGCCCGGCGTGTAAATCCACGGTAATAACCCTTGTTATGCCGGCGGTTTCCATTAAGTTTGCCACCAATTTAGCGGATATAGGTTCGCGGCCGCGAGTTTTGCGGTCTTGCCGCGCATAGGCATAGTAGGGTACAACGGCGGTTATGCTGTGAGCCGAGGCGCGTTTGCAGGCGTCGGCCATGATAAGAAGTTCCATCAAATTGTCGTTGACCGGTTGGGACGTGGGCTGAATGATGAAGATGTCTTTGCCGCGAATGCTCTCTGAAATCATCACTTGGGTTTCGCCGTTGTTGAAATGACCAACATACGCATCAAT
>CAJOQC010000248.1 GCA_905236785.1 uncultured Selenomonadaceae bacterium | reverse complement strand
CAGTGACCGATTTGTTTTATCTTATTTAAGAGGGCAATTATGCCTATATACAAAAAATCCTTGATAGTTTTGTCGGTGCTGGCGACGGTGGGCGCAGGCAGCGCGGTGTATAACGCTTATTCGACGGAAGATACGGCCGCCACAAAAGCCGCCGTGTCCGTCGAAAAAAATATCGCGCCCGAAAAAGAGCCAACAAAAATTACCGTTTACGTCACGGGAGCGGTGAATAACCCCGGCGTTGTCACTCTTGCCGACGGAGCGCGGGCGGCGGATGCGGCGGAGGCTTGCGGCGGATTTTTGCCCACGGCGGATTTAGAGAAAGTAAACCTTGCCGAAATCCTAAAAGACGGCAAACAAATAACCGTTCCGACGAAAGAAAAAGAAGCTGCCCCCCCTGACGCGCCGAAACCGGCGACTAAACCGCAATCCGCCAAAACGAGCAAAGTCAATGCCAAAATCAACATCAACACCGCCGACGAGGCAGAGCTTGAAAAACTTCCCGGCGTAGGGCCGGTTACGGCGAAGAAAATTGTCGAATACCGAAACAACAACGGCAAATTTGCCGACATTGAGGACATAAAAAAAGTACGGGGCATAGGCGAAGGAAGATTTGCCAAAATGAAAGACATGATTGAAACGTGAACAGGAAACTTATCATCGGCGACGGCTTTTTGTACGGCGTGACCTTTTCCATGGCGGCGGGGATTTTCGCGGCGCGGGAGACGAACATATTTCCGGCGGTTTCGCCCCTTGCCGTAGCTCTGCCGACGGTTTTGGCGATAATGGCCGCCCTTTTGTCAATGTGGCGCGAAGAAAAATTGTCGCGTTTGTTTGCCGCCTTCGGAGCGGCCTTTTTTTTGCTTGGAGCGTTGCGCTTTAGCGCGGCGGATATTTTGCCCGCTAACGACATTTCCCGCTTTGACGGGCAAGAATTGACCGTGGTGGGCAAAGTCCGCAATGCGCCGGAAATTTTTGAGGCTAAAGACGGACGGCGCAGGATTCGTTATATTGTTGACGCGACGGCGATAAAAACCAAAGACGGCGAAAAAAATATTTCCGGCGGCTTTTATCTCTACGCGCCCCATGACGAGAAACCGGCGCGAATAGGCGACATGGTAAGGGCAAGCGGCATGGTAAAACTGCCCCATGGCTATAAAAATCCGGGGCAAATTGACATAAAAGAACACCTAAAGAGCCAAGGCATAACGGCGAGCCTTTCTGCGGGCAAAGCGGGCATTACAACAGAGCGCAGGGAGGGCGAATTTTTTCGCCGCAAAATCGCCGACATACGAACATCTTATATGCTGGCCATGGAAAAAGCCATGGGCAAAAGCGATGCGGCGGCGATTTTTGCCATGCTTTTTGGCGGCTATGGGGGGTTGAAGGAGGAACTTACGGAGTTTTTTACCGTCACGGGAATTGTTCATATATTGTCTGTGTCCGGCTCTCACATAACCATGGTTGCGGCTTTTGTGGTTGCTTTCGGCCGCTTGTTGGGTTTATCGAAAGATTTGCGGTTACTTCTTACCGTGTTTGCCGTTGCGGTATATACCATGCTCGCCGGGTGTGTGCCGCCGGCTGTTCGCGCCGCCGTCATGGGTACGTTGGTTTTTGCCGCCGCAGGCTTGGGGCGCGACAGGGACGCGGGGCGAATATTGGCGATAACCACACTTGTTATGCTCATGATAAATCCGCTGCTTCTTTTTAACATCAGTTTTCGCCTGTCTTTTTTGGCCACGGCGGGGCTTGTTTTTATTGCCCCGGTCTTGCAAAAGGCGATGGAAAATTTGCGCCATGTAAAATTTTTGATGACGGTGTTTTCCATGACGGCGGCGATAACTCTTTCCTCCCTTCCATTGTTGGCGTGGCATTTTAACATGGTTTCTTTAAGCTCTTTTGTGGCCAACGCCATTCTTGTGCCGATAGTGGAAATTATAATCGTCGTCGCCCTGTTGGCGGGGATTGCGGCGGCGGTGTTGCCGATTTTGGGGCAAGTGGTGTTTGCCTTTGATGCGTTGCTGTTGGGTCTTGTTTACGGCGCGGCGCAAAAAATCGCAAATTTTCCCTATGCGTCGGTGTACGCGCCCGCTTTGCCTTCGGCGGCGGTGGTTGGGTATTACGCCGTTATTGTTTTCATTTTGCAACAATACCAACGACGGCGAAAAATCTGCGCCTTTTTGCGAAACAATATTTTTCCCCTTGGCGTAACTTTGGCGGCTGTGGCGGTGATTTTTGCGGCGCGACAAATAACCGACGGCGACGAGATAAAGGTTCATTTTATCGACGTTGGTCAAGGGGCGGCGGCATTGGTGCAAACGCCTCATAACCATGCTTTTATGATTGATACGGGAGGCGTGCGGGGCGGCGACTTCGACGTGGGCAAACGGGTTGACCTTCCGTATTTGCTTCATTACGGAGTGCGAAAATTGGATTTTATATTTTTGACTCATGCCCACGAAGACCATGCGGCGGGCGCGGGGGCGTTGCTTGCCAAAATCCCCGTGGGCGCGGTGATAACGGCGCATGAACCGTTGGAAGAATATCTTTTTGGCATGGGCATAAGAACCGGCGATGCGCCAAAGGAAAAATTCATAACGGCGCAGGAAGGCACGACTTTTGAAATTGACGGCGTGACCGTAGAAATACTTTTTGCGCCCGCCACGGCAGAGTTAAGAACGGGGGGCGGCAACGAGCTTTCCAATGTGTACCGCGTGACCTACGGGGGCGTATCTTTTCTTTTTGTCGGCGATTTAATAAAGGAGCAGGAAGAAGTGTTGCTAAGAAAGGGGATTGACCCCAAAAGCACGGTTTTGCAGGTGGGGCATCATGGCTCGGCGGGTTCCGGCTCACAAAAGTTTGTTGAGGCTGTAGCGCCGGAATATGCGGTGTTTTGCGTGGGGGCGTACAACAGTTTCGGACATCCGAGGGCGGAAGTGACGGAAAGATTTGAAGCCGCGGGGGCAAAAATTTTGCGTACCGACAAAGACGGCGCGATTGTTTTCACTGCGGGGGGCAAGGGCTTGCGAGTAAGTACTTTCGTTGAAAGATGAAATTTTTGCTCTGTCATAAAAACGTGCAAATTTGCGGGGAATGTATTATAATGTTTCGCGGTATGCATTATTTTTGTGAGGTGCTTAATTTGACGGGAATTATAAACTGTGTGCAAGAGGATTTGACACAGCTTGAGGATTTTTTGCTTGATGCGGTACGCGGCCCCCGGGGGTTTGTGGGCGACGCTTGCGAGTATATCATTAAGTCGGGCGGCAAACGGCTTCGCCCCGCTCTTTTTATTGTGACGGCGCGCTGCGGCGAGAATTTTTCGCTAAAGAATGTTTTGCCCTTGGCGGCGGCTTTAGAGCTTATCCATACGGCATCTTTGGTGCATGACGACGTTATCGACGCGGCGGCGTTACGGCGCGGCGTGCCTACGGCTCATGCCAAATGGGGGCGGCAGGTTTCGATTTTGACCGGCGATTATATTTTTGCCGCCGCCTTTCGCTTGGTAGCCGAAGGAAATTACGGCGATTTTGTCTGTCGCAAATTGGCAAAACTTGTTGAGGATTTGTCCGTGGGCGAAATAATCGAAACTCAAACAGCCTATACGGCCTCGGCGGATTTTGATGATTATTACAACCGTATCCGCAAAAAAACGGCGGATTTTTTGGAAATTTGTTGCGAGCTTGGCGGCGCGGAGGCAAAATTAAACCCGCAAGACGCGCAGGGCTTGGCCACCTACGGGCATTCAATCGGCATGGCCTTTCAGATAATCGACGATGTTTTGGATATAACAGAATCTCAAGAGCAAATAGGAAAACCTGCCGGCAACGATATTCGGCAAGGGATAACCACGTTGCCGGTCATTCGCGCCATGGAAGTTAGCCTTGATCGGGATGAATTGACGGCGATTTTGAAAAATCCGCAAATGAGCGACGCAGATGCCGCCCGCGCCTTGGCCATTGTGCGTGAATCCGACGGCGCAGACTTTGCCCGCGCCAAGGCGGAGGATTTTGTCGAGCGGGCAAAACACGCCCTTCCCGATAATTTGCCCCCATCGATACGCAACGCCCTCACCGAGGCGGCTGATTTTATCGTTAAGCGGGACTTTTAGAAAAGAGGCGACGAAATGTTTGGCATTGGTATTCCCGAATTGGTGCTTATCCTGATTGTGGGGCTTATAGTGTTCGGCCCGTCGAAATTGCCGGAAGTCGGCCGCGCCGTGGGGAAGGGTTTAAGAGAGTTCAGAAAAGCATCAAACGCCCTAAGCGTAGCCATAAACGCGGAGGAAGAACCCGCGCCGCCCGCGCAACCCAAAAGGACACCGCCTTCAACTGTGGCAGCGGCCGCAACACAAACACAAACGGAAGCGACCGCAGCATCCATGGTTGTTGCCGCCGAGCAAGCGGAAAGGCAGGACGCGCCGCCCCCGTACACCCCGCCGACACAGGAGTCTGTGCGGGCGGAGTTAGCCAAAAACATGACGGACGCAGCAACGGAAAAAGAAAATACGCAAAAATCATAAATTCGGAGGTAAAAAAATGTTTGGACTCGGTGTGCCGGAATTGGTGCTTATTTTGATAATCGGTTTGGTTATTTTCGGTCCGGGGAAACTCCCCGACATAGGAAAAGCCCTCGGCAAGAGCATACGCGAATTTAAGTCTGCCAACAGGGAAGAAGAAAAGCCGCAGGAAATTGCCGCCGCCGATTTGAGTGAAGAGAAAAAATGAGCGACAGGACAGAAGATAAAGCCTTAGAGCAAAAGGAAGAATTAAACAGCGCAAACGACGAACCCACCGCCGAAGACGAAGGCAACATGAGCATTATACGGCATCTTGAGGAACTCAGAAGTCGGCTCATAAAGTGCCTGTTGTCCGTGGCGGCGGGCAGTTTTATATGTTGGTTCTATATTGACGACATTATGCGCCTTTTGACCCTGCCGGCGGGCAAGCTATATTATATGCAGCCGTCGGAGGCTTTTTTCACCTATATAAAAGTCGCTGTGGGCGCGGGCTTTTTGTTGGCGTTGCCGGTGATATTCTTTGAGGTGTGGCGGTTCTTTTTGCCGGCGCTTACGGCGCGGGAGCGGACGGTTTTGGGCGTTCTTGTGCCGTCATCGGTGCTGTTGTTTTTTGTGGGCTTGGCCTTTTCCTTTTTCCTTGTGTTGCCGGCGGCGTTAAAATTCTTTCTTAGTTTCGGCGGCGAGGATTTGACGGCAATGTTTTCGGTGGGCAAATATTTTGATTTTGTGCTGATGTTCATTTTGCCCTTTGGATTTGTCTTTGAACTCCCGCTTGTTATTATCGTTTTGGGCAAAATGGGAATTGTAAATTCGTCGGCGCTAAAAAAATATTGGCGCGTGGTGGTGTTTGCCTCCTTTGTGCTTGGCGCGATAATAACCCCCACGCCGGACATTTTCACCCAGTCCATGATAGCTTTGCCCATGATTGTTTTGTACGGCATAAGTTATTTGGCGGTGCGGTATGTGATCGGGAATTAAAAACTATATTACACAGCGAGGCGATTATCGATGCGATTTATCGGCGGCAAGTCGTTGCTGACCGACGAGATATATAACGTTATACGGGAAAATGCGCCCGATGCCGAAACAATAACCGATGTGTTTGCAGGTTCGGGCGCGGTTTCTCTTGCTATAAAAAAAAGAAATTTCCGCGTTATAAGCAATGATTTTCTTTATTTTAGTTACGTTTTGTCAAGAGCAACGATTTCCCTAAACAAAACGCCGACCTTTGACGGGTTGGATTTGCCGAATATTATTGATTTTTTGAACACCGCACCCACCGATAAATTAAATTATAATCGGCAAACAGCCTTTGTTTACAATAACTACAGCCCGGGAAACGGAAGCGAGCGAATGTATTTTCAGCCCGAAAATGCGCTTAGAATAGATGCCGTCCGTCAGCAAATACAAACTTGGTACAAAGCGGGCAATATTAACGAAAACGAATATTTTTATCTGTTGGCAACGCTTATAGCGTCAATTCCTTATGTGGCCAATATAACGGGAATTTTTGCTGCGTATTTGAAATATTGGGATGCTCGTACATACAAAAAATTGGAATTGCGACCTTTGGAAATTTATGACAATCATAAGAAGAATATTTGTTTTAATAAAGATTTTAGCGAAATACTCCCTTGTAAAACAGATGTGTTGTATGCCGACCCGCCGTATAATTCCCGAGAGTATTTGCCAAACTATCACATTTTGGAAACCGTTGCCAAATATGACAATCCAACGATAACGGGCATCACGGGGATGCGGGATTACAGCGGGCAAAAGTCAATATTTTGCAAAAAAAATACCGTTGTCGATGCGTTTTTATACCTCTTAAAAAACGCCAACGCCCGCTATATTATGATAAGTTACAACAATGAAGGCTTAATATCCACGGAGCAACTTACGGATTTATGTAAAATGTATGCGGCAAACGGCTCGTTTAAGCTGTTTGAGTTTCCTTATCGTCGCTATAAAAACAAAATCCCCAACAATAAAAAAGGCTTAAGGGAACAGATTTATTTTTTGCAAAAGAGGACACAGTGATGCAAAAATCCCCCATGAACTATATTGGCAACAAATATCGAATAATAAACAGACTGGAAGAGATTTTTCCCCGTGAAATATCTTTGTTCGTTGATATTTTTTGCGGCGGTTGCGACGTGAGCATAAACACCAAGGCAAGCCATATAATTTCCAATGATATAAATTATCATCTCATCGAAATATATCGGGCTTTTCAAAGCAACGACATTGATGACATTTTGAGCTATATAGACGGGAAAATTGCCGAATGGCAATTAAGCAAGGAAAATTCTCGGGGGTATATTGCTTTTCGCGACTTTTACAACAAAACGCAAAATCCCCTCGATTTGTATGTTCTTATGTGCTACAGTTTTAACTATCAGTTTCGTTTTAATTCTAATCATGAGTATAACAATCCTTTTGGCAGGGGGCGCAGTTCATTTAATGCGGTAATGCGAAAAAATTTTATAAAGTTTCATGAAAGCATAAAAAACATTGAGTTTACGGCGCGGTCCTTTGAAAATTTTGATTACGGCAAACTGCAAGCGGATGATTTTATCTATGCCGACCCGCCGTATCTGCTTACCTGCGGAAGTTACAACGACGGGAAACGCGGTTTTAAGGGCTGGACATCCGCAGATGATGCACGTCTGTTTTCGATACTTGACGAATTAAACGAAAAGAATGTGCGCTTTGCTCTTTCAAACGTAACCGAACACAAAGGACAAACAAACGATATGTTGATAAAATGGGCAAAGAAAAATAATTATCGGCTTCATGATGTTACGGTTGATTACAATAATTGTAATTATCACACCGAAAACGGCAAGTTTTTGACCCGAGAAGTTGTCATAACGAATTATTGAGGTAAAAATGGCTAAAAGGACTTTGGGTTGGGTGCAAAATCCCGGCAGTTTAAGAACGCTGAAAAACGTTGTTGCAATGTTTGTCCCCACATCACCATTTAGAGAATATCTTAAAAACGTACGGCTACCACTGCTGTTAAAAAACGATTTGATAAGTGAAGAGCATTTTAAGCTGTTTGTTGAATTACTGAATCATTCGTCGGTTGAACCGATAAATTATGCTGTTCTTAAAGGCAAAGGCGGCAGCACATCTCGAAGAAAGGTTTTGTGTACCGGGCTTGTTCAAGCCTGTATTGATGCTCAAAAAAATGTTGACGTAAAGACGTTGTCCGGCGAAACAACGACGATGAAGAAGCCTTATGTTGACGACTGGAGCGCAGATGGCTACCTGCGTTGGGCAATATCTACGGGGCTTGTCGAGTACGATGTTGCCGCCGATGTCTGTAAAGTATCGCCCGCCGGAGAAAGGTTGGTTAATGCGGCAGACGGCAGTAAAGAAGAGCATAAGATTTACGGAGAGGCTCTTCTTTCCTATCCCCCTGTTTGCCGCGTACTTTCTTTGCTCGGTAACAAGGAACCTCACACCAAATTTGAAATAGGCAGAGAACTTGGCTTTGTCGGCGAAAAAGGTTTTACATCCGTTCCGCAGGCTTATTATGCCGCAATTCTCAACGAAGTGTCGCCGACGGAACGCGCAAGCGTTCGCAATAATCTTGAGGGAGATTCCGATAAATACGGTCGAATGATTGCCGGTTGGTGTCAAAAAATGGGTTGGGTTACAAAAGTCAAAGTAATTCGCAACGAGAGGTACGACGGCTCAGAATATACGATTAAAATAGATGCGTTTAAGATTACTGTCATGGGTGAGCGAGCATTAAAACGCTCCGAAGGATACAGCCGTTATCCCAAAATCCCCAAGCGTGTGTTTTTTGAAATGTTGGCGACAAAGGCAACGGATGCAAAATTCTTGCGACACAGAAGAGCAAGGATTATCGAATATCTAAAAAGCGGGAAAAAGGTCAGCGT
>CAJOQC010000247.1 GCA_905236785.1 uncultured Selenomonadaceae bacterium | reverse complement strand
ATATTACGGTAGACATACTTGGAGGAAGATACTTATGATTAAACCTTTGGGCGAAAGAGTTGTAATAGAGGTTGAAGAGGGCGACATGAAAACCGCTTCCGGCATCGTTTTGCCGGATACGGCCAAGGAAAAGCCCCAAAAAGGCAAAGTTGTGGCCGTTGGTACGGGCAAACTTTTGGATAATGGTCAGCGCGCTCCCATGGAAGTAAAAGAGGGCGACAGCATAATTTTTTCCAAATATTCCGGCAGCGAAGTGAAAGTAGACGACAAAGAGTATCTCATCGTTCGCGAAAGCGATATTTTGGCTGTCCTTTAATAAATTTTGCAACAGATAAATTCGGAGGTAATATACATGGCAAAACAGATTTTGTTCGACGAAGATGCAAGACGCGCTTTGGGTCGCGGCGTGGACGCTTTGGCCAACGCGGTTAAAGTGACCTTAGGTCCTAAAGGGCGCAACGTGGTTCTTGACAAAAAATTCGGCGCTCCCACCATCACCAACGACGGCGTGACTATTGCCCGTGACATAGAGCTTGAAGATCCCTTTGAAAACATGGGGGCGCAACTTGTTAAAGAAGTTGCCACCAAAACCAACGACATCGCCGGCGACGGCACCACTACCGCCACTTTGCTCGCCCAGGCCATGATTCAAGAGGGCATGCGCAACGTTGTGGCGGGCGCAAACCCCATGATTGTGAAAAAAGGCATAGAGCTTGCGGTTAAAACCTTGGTGGAAGAAATCAAGAACAAGAGCAAGAAAGTCGAAGGCAACGCGGCAATAGCGCAGGTTGCGTCCATCTCCTCCTCCGACGAGGAAATCGGCAAACTTATCGCCGACGCCATGGATAAAGTGGGCAAAGACGGCGTTATCACCGTTGAGGAGAGCAAAACCATGGACACGGATTTGTCCGTCGTCGAAGGTATGCAGTTCGATCGCGGCTACATTTCGCCTTACATGGTGACTGATGCGGACAAGATGGAGGCAGTGTTAAACGACCCCTATATCCTCATCACCGACAAGAAAATTTCTTCCATTAACGATATTTTGCCCATTCTTGAAATGATTATGAAACAGGGCAAGGAACTCCTCATTATCAGCGAGGATTTGGACGGCGAAGCCTTGGCGACTTTGGTGGTCAACAAACTTCGCGGCACTTTTAAGGCGTTGGCGGTTAAAGCCCCCGGCTTTGGCGATCGCAGAAAGGCCATGCTTGAGGACATCGCTATCCTCACCGGCGGCACGGTCATCAGCGAAGAACTCGGCCGCAAACTTGACAGCGTGGAACTTGCAGACCTTGGCCGCGCCCGTCAGGTTCGCGCCACCAAAGAGGAAACCACCATTGTTGACGGCGCAGGTGACAAAGGCGCGATTGATGCTCGCGTGGCGCAAATCAAAAAGCAAATTGCCGAAACCACCAGCGACTTTGACAAGGAAAAATTGCAGGAACGTTTGGCGAAGTTGGCCGGCGGCGTTGCGGTTATCGAAATTGGCGCAGCTACCGAAGTCGAAATGAAAGAGAAGAAACTTCGCATCGAGGACGCTCTGAACGCCACCCGCGCAGCCAGCGAGGAAGGCATAGTGGCCGGCGGCGGCACGACTTTCATCGACATTTTGCCCGCCCTTGATAAGATTAACGCCGAAGGCGACGTAAAAGTGGGCGTAAACATTGTTAAACGCGCCATTGAAGAGCCGGTTCGCCAGATTGCGGACAACGCCGGCCTTGAAGGCTCGGTGGTTGTGGAGAACGTGAAGAAAGCCGGCGTAGGCATAGGCTTTAACGCTCTCACCAACGAATATGTGGATATGATTGCCGCAGGTATCGTAGACCCGGCGAAGGTGACGCGCAGCGCGCTTCAGAATGCGGCCAGCATTGCGGCCATGGTGCTCACCACCGAAACTTTGGTAGCGGACAAACCGGAAAAAGAACCTCCGATGCCCGCAGGTGCAGGCGGCATGGGCGGTATGCCGGGCATGATGTAATATAAAACAACGCAGTAAATTTAACACTGCATAAATGAGTTCGTGCCATTGCCAAGGGATTTTTTCGGCAGACAAGGAAAATGCCGCAAAGTCGTAGCAGAGCTACGTTGAGCGGCATTTGATACTAATCCTCGATAAAAATTTCGGAAAAAGACCCGGCAAGGGTGCGGAGGAATTTAGTGCTTATTTAAGGGGAAGAAATATTTCTTCCCCTTTTTTGTTTTGGGCGTCTCTAAAAACTCGCTTTTATACTAATCCTCGATAAAAATTTAAGTAAAATTTTTATCGAGGATTAGTATTAGAGGTTGCCTTTTATTCATTACGGAACAGTATTTATCCGATGTCGTGTAGCTCGT